>JAZURO010000059.1:0-2199 GCA_045606265.1 Eubacteriales bacterium | reverse complement strand
ACAATCTTCCTTTCCTTTGGTGCCAGTTCGTCGGCAACGATTGTATGTATATGCGGTTGTTTATACACGAATATTATACAAAATATTTTGCGTTTGTCAATGCCCCTCGGTTTAGGCGTTTTTCATACTATCTTCCATCAGCCGCTTGTATTCGTCTGTGTGTTCCGTGGCGGCTCTTTGGAGCATATGTTTTCCATCTCTGCCCCTTGCGCCTAATTCGACTAAACGAAAGCGGCGTATTCCACGTTAGTCCCGATGTATGCGGCTTCTTTGTCTGTTGCGTGACTAATTGAATTTCTCAAACGTCCAGTATCAACAGGCGTTATCTTTTTGGCGTGTCCTTCAGCAGTTAAACCAATTGCTTCAAGACCATTTTTCATAGCCTTTTCCATAGCCGACAATACTTGCTCGCTATTGTCTTTATAATCCACTTTCATTTATACCACCCCCTCACAAAATGTCGTTAAACAGCCTGTCTATGCTTTCATATCCGTTCCGCTGATACCTTGCGTGAACTTTTTTGTAGTCAACGTTGAAAATCTCGCACCAACTCATAAGGCTTTTTGTTGCGTTCCCTATGGTTATATTGATGTTTGAACTTCTGTTGTTGCATTGTTCTTTCACGGTAGACCATCTGCAATTTGACGGCTCATAATTCCCATCGTTATCAATTCGGTCAATGGTTAAATCATCGGAATATCCGTTGTTAATCGCCCAATCGTAAAAAGATTGAAAATTGTTTAACCATTCTTCGCAGACCTTGATACCTCTACCGCCGTAACGATCATATCTTGCATTTTGCTTATTGTAGCACCGACGTTTCATATCTTGCCACGTTTCATAAATGCGTGTTCCGCTCATTTTGTGCCTATGGTTAGCGGTTAGATTTGTTTTGTCCTGTTCCTTTTTAATGCATCCGCAAGACTTCGTTGCACCGGAAATTAAGGCATCAGAACGAACTACCTTTACATTTCCGCAATCGCACTGACAAACATAGTATGTTTTTCTGCTTCCTGTGTCGTGAACGCCTATAACTTCCAGTTTTCCGAACTTTTTACCTGTTAAATCATTTGCAAGTTTGCGCATAATATAAATACCTCCAACATTTTGGTAAATATATTATATCATAAAACATTCAATATGTCAACATTCGTTCCAACTAAGCATAAAGCACCTCATCCGTGTTGTCTTTGTATGTGTAACTCATTTCTTTACCTTCCTAAAACCAATCACCTTTGAGGCAACGGAACAGCGGCAATTATACAGATTGTGCCCACCTGCGCCGTGCATAGCATCGCCTGGGTGGAGCATATCTTCACCATCGACAACAAAAAACTCGTCAATTTCGATTGCGTTATCTTCGTTGTACTTGTTTCCTGCTTCCTTGTGCCAATCTCTTGCCCGTTTGTCGTAGGTTGCGAGCCAGTACTTGCGGAGAATAATTCCGTCATCCTTTGCCCGTTGGTAGCTGTCCTGTCTGCCCTTGCATTCAGCATTGGTAACGATGGTTCGTGCTGATCTAATCGCCGCTTCCTCGTTCATTTTCTGAACACTCAAAATCCGCTTGGCAATCTTATCCATACTTTCGCCCTGCAAGATTCCTTGCAAGGTTTCTGCATTGATTTTCTTCATATTCCACGGAATATCTTTTTTGGGGTCAATATCTTTGTAGGGCAATAGGCTCGTGTCTGTGACTGCCAAATTTCGGACAGTATCAGCATCCACCAAAGTGAAAGAATAGCCGCCTACACCGTCCACAGAGCCAGCAAGGGCATTGTAGTTAATGGCATACACTTCTGGCAGTTCGCCATTGACATAGGCAAGGGCAATTTGGTTCACATTCAGCAGTTGTTTGGAACATTGCTCTTTCATTTCGGTGAACCGCTTGCCATACATTACCTTGCCCTTGCGCCATTTCTTGTATTCGTCCTCGGTGATTTTGCCTTGTTCCAAAAGTTTCCGCTTTGCTTCGTCCTGTTTGGCAAATTTAGAAAAGTATTCGTCGGCCGTCTTTTGGATTTCCTTTTCCGCTCTGGAATAAAGTCGGATCGTAGCCATGTCGTTCTGTGAGCCAAGGAGTTGGCACAATAATTTGTCTTCCTAAGACCGCTTGGCCTCCGACTTTGCTTCGTCCTGTTTGGCAAATTTAGAAAAGTATTCGTCGGCCGTCTTTTGGATTTCCTTTTCCGCTCTGGAATA
>JAZURO010000058.1:0-3786 GCA_045606265.1 Eubacteriales bacterium | reverse complement strand
GTAAAGCTGAGCTCGCCTTTGCTATTGATTGACGTAAGGTTCTTTTGAGTGAGCTTGTCTACGTATTCCTCGATAGCATCGTGGAATGCATCTTTGATACGCCTTTTTATGTCATCAATCTCGATTACTGAGATTTCGATTTCGTGAGTGGCATACAAAGCGTTATTCGACAAGTCATAGATTTCACCGCTAATCTCGCCCTTCTTATTAGTGATGATAAAAATATAGAAGTAGTCATCTCCCTCGCCGGGAGTAGCGAAATTACCCAGAATATTCTTTCTGTAAGTGTTATCGACCGGCGATGGGGTTACACCCATATTGACATGGCTGTGCCCGTGGAAGCGGCAAGCAGTGAACGTGTCGTCGTCGAGAGAATCAAGCCATTCTTCATAACACCTTTGATTCGATGTTACGGTAGCACCGGAAACCTCGTGGGGGAAAATGAGAATATCCTTGATAAGGAATTCTGCTTCGCCAATGCGCTCAACAAGCCCGTGCCATTCAACTTCGGTGCTGTATTTGTGAACCAAAGCGTACATTTTTACCCACGCACTGGCTGTAAATACGAGTTTTGCCTTGCGATTGTCCTTGGGTGCGGGGAGTGTAACCTTAACATCTTCAGAGTTAAACTTCGTATTGCGGAGTTCTCTCGTTGCTTTCTCAAGAGCTTCGCGAATATCCTCGTCGGATAAATAAATTCTCTTAGCCATTGTTATCTCCTTCATTGTTCTCCGCCGTTCTGATGTAGTTAAGAAACTCTCTGGGAGTCATTTCAATTCCGTTGTCTGCGATGATACATCTGCAATCCATATTGTTTCTGACGTCGGACGTAAATTCACCAATTACGGTCGCATCACCAAAATTGAGATTTTTAGTTGCGGAAATTGTTTGTTCAATCGCCATATCCCAATCGCCGTCAGCCATGTAACGGTTAATCTCGTTGCCATTGCCACCGAGGCAAGCATGATGATAAAGGTGAGGATGGGGGAGGTGCGTTGTTCCATACGAGCCGGTTCTTTGACCGCGGATGGCTCTTAGGCTGCTTAGATTGTCAAGTCTAAACATCGATTCAACGCGGAATTTACCCTTGTTTTGAGCAAAAATCGCATAAAAGATCTCTTTAACTTCAGATGTTGCGTTCCGGCTCATACTGGAGCTGGGGTTATCGTAAACTCTCTTGAACGCATCTTCATCAAAGTATTCAATGGTTTCGCAAACGGAGTAATACAGACACTTTCCGCCGCCACTGAGAGAGGATGTTTGATACACTCCGAGTTGTTTGTGCGTGTTGAAGAACTTATACAAGCTATCGTCATCGTCGCCCCTCGTTGCACGTTCGAGTGCATCAATATTCTGCAGTATTGCACCGAGGCTGTTATAGAGGTCTGCCAGCGTGTTTTCCTGAGATTCGATTTTGGTACGAGTGCTTTGGCTTTGCACTAAAAGCGCTGCGATCTGCTGTTGACGCAATCCTTTATTCCAGCCAAGCAAAATTCTTTTGTACGACATCGCTCTGAAATCATATTGAGCACAAATTTCATTTACGATTTCTACGAACTTATCGCAGTTTCTTTCGTGCGCCGCCTTAAAAAGGGCAAGTTCTCCCTCAGTGAGACGGTATTCGTCCGTATAAATCCACGGGAGAATACGGAAAAGGGAAGAGCAGAATTCATCAATCCACTTATCGGTAGCTTTTTTAACGAATAGAATAACCTTTTTAAATTCGTTATTAAGAAAAACCGTTGTGGCAGATGCCTTGCTCAAGAAAGGTGCAACAGGATATGGAGGGGTATCCAATGCAATCCAACCATCTTTGTCGATGTAAGGCAAATCTGCGCCGCTTCTCGACTCGGCTATAAGGATGTCGTCTCTCGATGTTTCGAAAGCCGATGCAATGTCATTGCCACGGGTTCCAACGCTAAAGGTTGTATGCTCTATCCTAATGCGTTCAACCCTTTCGATGTCTCCGGGGCAATGAATAATTGCAATATAGCGGAGCGCAGCTTCAAGAACGGTGCTACCAAGAGGAAATGAATAACCATCAACCCCAAAGAAAGTATTGGCGTCTGAGTTTGTAAGTCGAGTGTTGATATCCATATCCTATTGCTCCTTATGTATATTTTGGTTTACTTGTGGGCGCCGTCAGCCTTGATGACGCTGTTGAGGTTTACGGTTGCGCCATCGGCAACACCGAGTGCCTCGAAGGTGGAATTGAGATCGGTTGCGGTCAGAATCATACCGTTAAGGTTAACGGATGCGCCAGCTACGCTAACGCCGAGGTCGCCGAATACTCTTGCGGGAGTGGAATCCACGTCTGCGGTAACTTCCTTGCCACGGATGGTGTTGGTCTTGATAACAACTTTAATCATAATAATTCTCCTTGTAATTCAATTTTTTCTGATTTGTTTGTTGTGGTGGAAGGGGCGCATTTCACGCCCCTTGGTGAACGGAAACCGTAACTTAGGCTACGGTGATGCTGTCAACGAGCTCCTTGCGAGCAGTCTTAGCTGCAACAGCCGCGTCGTGAGCAACTCCCTCGACCTGCTCAAGGTATGCCTTGACAGGAGCAACGAGGTCAGCAACGAACTCCTTGGGGTTCGCGGTGCCGGTGGGGATCATGCCGGTGATGGTTGCATAGCCTGCCTCATCGTGAGACTTACCGCCGAAGGTAACGCCGAAAGCGGTGATGCTGGGCTTACCCTCTGCATACGAAACCGCAAACTTCTCGTTGCCGTCTGCGTCCTTAACCTTGAGGGCGTCGGGATTGCTCTTCTTGAGCGTCTTGATCTCGTCAACGGTGATCTTCGAGGTGATGGCGTAGGCATCTGCTGTGATTGTGATTTTCATAGTGTGTTTCCTTCCTTTATGAAATGTATTTTTTTATCACTCTAATGAGTTGATAACGAAGATTGGTGTCTAAATATGGGTTGTCATATTTAGAAAAAATCGAGAGGCGTTTTGTTCGTAAAATAGCTGGCTACGAAGAAAATGGGTTGCTGTTCGTCTCTCTGGAGCTTGAGCTCCCGAATTATTCGATATAGGGAAGTGTGGTACAAATGTCAGCCGGGACATTGTTCTTCCACACATAGCTGTTTTTGAGAATATAGTTGTTGTAAGAACTGGCGGTTTTGTTAGCACGCATCTTCGCTTGCTCCGCCCACTCTTGCTTTTCGTCGTCCTCTGAGTCTTTGTACTGCTCGTATGTAAGCTTATCTGAATTATAAGATGCTATCATAGAACGACAGGTGTCTTCTACTTTTTTAAGTGTTTCGTAGTTGGTGTCATCATCAGCTTCCTGCACCTTGTGGAACCAGTTATTCCACATTGTTACTCCCGCAGGAGTGGCGGTGAAGAAGATTGGCAAACCTACGAACACCACGAGGAGCAAGATGACAAGCATCACGATTCCAAAGTTGCGCATTACTGACCGCCTCCGATATTCAGAACAGGCGAATCAACCGTAAAGGGAATATCAGAATAGAGGTAACTTCCTGTCCACTCAATGTATTTGCCGTCAGGAGTGAAGAAGAAAATGCCGTTATCGTTTGCGCCATAAGAACCGTCTACGTCGGCAAGCCAATTATTCTTCTTGGAATATTCGCCGCCGCTGTATTCGTAATATTCGCTATCGGGCGTAAGAAAACTGTTAAGACTCGATACTTTCCCATCGACAACGAAGTTACCAACGACTACGTTGCCGCTGAATAGTACTACATACCCGAGGGGTTTCTCAACCTCGCAGGGAAGCGCATTTGCTTTTTCGCGCTGACCATTTACCCAATACGC
>JAZURO010000057.1:0-3950 GCA_045606265.1 Eubacteriales bacterium | reverse complement strand
ATCGGGTGGGCATCCACTTTTTCCTTTTTACCCATAATAACGGCGTATTGCCTGCAAGTTTGCTTCTCATCGTTGTACTCATAAGGAGAAATACCGTTACAGTATTTTTGCTTACGGGCAGAGGTCATAAGAAAATACTTTTTGCAGATCTCGCATTGTCTTGGATAATGCCCGTGATGCAGACCTTCAAAGAAATCTGTGAGAATAAAGCTGTAATAATTCTCAAAATACAAACGTCTTGCCACCGTTGCTGTTTTGCTTCGGCTGGACTTCTTAATACCCACGTATTCCGTCTGCACGGGGAACGCCGCCGAACCGAATATATCAAGTGCAATAGGTAGCAGATGTTCCTCGTTAAATTTTTCAGCTTCGTCTATGCGGAAAACAAACTCCTGCAAGCCGTGAAAGGCGTTGCGCATATCCTCTTTCAGATCGTTGTAAAAATCCAAAGTGAAGAATACTTCGTTGAGCAAGTCCCGTGCTTCTGTCATAAATTCCTTATCATAGGACTTAGGAATATAGTCAAGCCAAGCCTGCTCAGCAGTCATATTGTAAACCTCTGCCTTGCGCCGCCAATATTCTGTTATTTTTTTGTGATTTTCCTCAGTAAAAAGCTTTGCCACACGCTCCCGTTCCGCTTTGGTATCCAGCATATTGAATGGACTCAGCCAAGGGAGTGCCTTAAAGATATGCTGCATACGCTCACCGACTTCAAGAAAATCTCGCACATCCATATATCCAATTTCAAGGGTTCTTTCCAAATGCAAGTTATCCGTTGTAAAAATCGCAATGCGGGCGGCTGTGTCGTTTTCATAATACTGATTCAGCAGATGGGTAGCGAAATATCCAGCCTGATACGCCTTGCCGCCGATATGCACTCTGCCATCACGGTAGTCAGCGGTAAAATATTCAATCTTTTCACGCATAGTTTCTTACCCTCCATCCTAATTCTAACATATTAAGTGTCCAATAAATGTCCCTTTGCAAAAATAAATAAATTCAAAAAAATCTATGAGAATTTCAGTTGCAACATCATATTTCACAGTTGCTTTTTATTTGGTATATCATAAAAATGCCGTATTTTCAATGGATTCAGAGCAGTTGCGCCAATCGTTTTTAATGAGTTGCGTAATACTTGCTGTTTTAGGCTTTTCTCCCTATTCTATAAAGTAGAGGGAGCAAAAACCTCACAAATACGCAGGGCATTGCCGTCGGGAAACCGGCGGCTTTTTTATTGCCCGAAAACGAAAGGAGGAAAAGTCTATGATGAAGATCACCCCAAAGCAAGTAGAGAGAGTTCACCGTCTTGTCAGAGAGCTTTGTGCCAACTGTGATGAGAACGGCAACTGTAATCTACTTGACGATGGCGAAGCACACCGCTGTGTGTAGCTTATCTCTAGCTACGGTATTTACTGCAATTATTTCAAAGAAGCGGTACTGCCCAGCGATAGAGAACTGTATGAACAAATCAAGAAAATCAACAAATCAAAGTAAGAAAAGGAGAAATGTAAAATGAAGAAATTTAATGAAATGTACGTTATCGGTATTGATCACGGGTACGGAAATATGAAAACGGCGAACTGCTGCTTTCCAACCGGAGTTATGAAGAGTGATAACGAACCCACCTTTGTCAGCGACCTTCTCGTATGGAACGGCAAGTATTATTCCATCGGAGTCGGTCATAAGGAATTTACGGCGGATAAGTTTAACGATGAGGATTATTATGTTCTCACCCTTGCCGCCATCGCCCGTGAACTCAGAAGGGAGCGCATTACCGATGCCACCGTGTTCATCGCCACAGGACTGCCCCTAACTTGGGTAAGTGAGCAAAAGGCAGATTTCAAGAATTATCTGCTTCAGCACAGCGAGGTCAGCTATACCTTCCGCAACACGGAATACCGCATTAAAATTATGGGTGCGGAAATCTACCCGCAGGGGTTTGCCGCCGTTGCCGAAAAGCTTGGTGATTTTAAGGGTGTAAATATGTTCTGCGATATTGGTAACGGCACTATGAACCTTCTTCGGATCGTAAACAAGAAACCCGATGCACAGCGAATGTTTACCGAAAAATACGGCACTCATCAGTGCGCCCTACGTATTCGTGAGCAGATGATGAAACTGCACCACGCCGCCCCTGATGATACCATCATCACCGAGATTTTGAAGAAAGGCACGGCGGATATTGACGTTCAGTATCTTGAAACAGTTATTAAAACCGCAAAGGAATACACCACAGGTATCTTCCGCCGTCTGCGTGAACACGAATACGATCCGAAATTGATGAAGCTTTATGTGGTCGGTGGCGGTGGCTGTCTTATCCGCAACTTTGCCGATTATGATGCAACCCGAGTTATTATCAACGAGGATATTTGTGCTACTGCAAAGGGTTTTGAGTATATGGCGCTTGTCACCCTTAACAGAAATGGTGGTGCGGTATGAGCGTTAAGAATGTAAAAATCCGCTTTAATTTGGATAAGGAAAATGACCGCAAGGCGTATGACTATCTGCAAGGCACAGAGAAATCGTACAGCAAAGCGGTCATTTCTGCTATATGCGGATTTATGGAGTTGTCGGAGAGGAATGCATCCGAAGATGCTTTCCTTGAAAGGGTTATATCCACCATCCGAGAGGAAGTCGCAAAAAGCAATCCCCTTGGCGGTCTATTACAGTTTGTGCAGACACCGCCTGCACAAATATCCACCGAAAAAGAAAACAATGCCGAAACCGAAGAAGCGGTACTCGATTTCCTTGACAGCTTCTAAGGGTACACTTATTCCTGCTTTTGACGGTACTGTGATGGCAATATCCAAAGGAATTGCCCCCATTAACCTCATTGGTTCCACTATTTTGTAACACTGACGGCACTCACATAAAATGTGGTGCCAATAAGAAGGAAAAACAGAACCAACCGAAAGATTTGCACTAACAAGGTCGCTCCCTCACGGTGCAAGTCACGGAGGATGGAAGATATACGCTAAAAGCGTGTGTCTTACACCGTAACAAGCAGGACATTTGTGTGCCAAATGTCGCTTGCCGCCATAAAGGTTATGGCGGTCTCTTTGGGGGATTACCCCTAATACCCCATTATGAAAGGATGATGTTATGAAAAAACAAGATATACGGATCGTTGCCCGTGTTACCCAAAAAGAAAAAGACCGTATCGGCGACATTGCCAAACGGTGCGGACTTTCCACAACCGAATACCTCCGCCAAAGAGCATTGGGATATGAGCCGAAGCCGGTTCCGCCCGATGCTCTTTTCCATTTTTGCGAAAGGTTGGATGCTCTTATCGAGCACCCCTTCTCTGCGGAAGTGAATGGGTTGGCACTGTCTTTACTGAAAGATATATCGGCGGAGCTTATCACACCGAGGAAGGAGAATATGCGCAAATGGCAACCACAGGTTTCTGGCCCGTCAAAGGACGGTTAAAGGAAGTTGTCGACTACGCCAACAATCCCGACAAGACCACCGCAAAGGAATACCTTAACGAAGATCTGTATGCCGCCATTCGATATGTGGAGAATGATGATAAAACCGACCAAACAATGTTTGTGTCGGGTATCAACTGCTCTAAGCACAACGCCTATAACGAAATGATTGCCGTTAAGCGCCGTTTCGGTGAACGTGGCAAGAATATCGCTTATCACGGGTATCAGAGCTTTGCCGCAGGCGAGGTCACACCGGACGAAGCACACCAAATTGGAATGGAAACCGCACGGCAGATGTGGGGTGCAAAATATCAGGTGGTGGTTACCACCCACCTTAACACCGATAACATCCACAACCACTTTGTTAGTGCGCCCATAAGCGGCAGAGTAAATCCGCTTAGCAAGCGGCAGGCGTGAGGTTTCATGCCTGTGGTCAACGGCTAACCTAGCGGGGAAACCCAAAGGGGAAAACAGCATGACCGTAAAGCTGCAAGTTGGCAAGTTGCCATGCCACGACTGAGC
>JAZURO010000056.1:0-15735 GCA_045606265.1 Eubacteriales bacterium | reverse complement strand
TCGAACATTGGTATTTGGATGCTGATGCTAAAAAAATTTATTGTGGATAAATTCGATAATTCACGAGTGAATTATCGGTACGAACAAACAAATGCCCTTACGAAAATAAATTTTCGACGGACATTTCTTTATCCGTACTACGAAAATCCCTCTTACAGAGTGATTTTCTAAAATTTACTTACTTTGTACGAAGCCATAAGTTGTAAACTAAACTTACCATTTGTGCAAAATAATATCTTTTGTGTAAATAATGTGTCTATTTCCAAAACAGCAAATCATAGGTTTTCGAGCCGCCTGCCCAATGGCGAGAAAACCGTTATGTGTTGCAACGCAACACGACTTGCGTAAAGTCATGCCACGAAGTCCCACAAAAAAGTTTTTGCGCCACTTTTTTCAAAAAGTGGCAAAATCCTTTTCTCTGTAACTATTTCAAAAAGTGGCAATCCCCCATTTTGTAACTTATCAACAAATCAAATATTAAACATTCAAAATAAAAGGCGGTTACAGTACAAGACTATTATGCGCTGAAAGTATTCTAAAAATACCATTATTTTGATTTTGGATTAAGCAAATTATAGAGCTTTGGAAAAGCGGGGGAAAAATCACAATATTTGTCAAGGATTTTTCCGAAAAAACCGATAAGAACGGAGTTCAAAAATGCTGCGATAACCGTGATATATCCAATAATATCAACGTAAAATCCGCCCAGGAGGGCAAACATAAGGATCAGAGCAAGTGCGAGCATTGAGGCATCAAAAACGAGCTTAACCTTGGGCATATTAAATCCCTTTGCCTCAGCAATTTCCTTAACGAAAATCTCATAAGCTGCGGGGGGGATATAGGTTCTCAACATAAGAGCTACACCAAGGCCTGTAATTATCATACCGACAGCGGCAATAAGAATTCTTGCCGGAATAGTTGTTGGCACTATGAAAGAGAATAACAGATCCACAAGATCGAAGCACGCGCCATAAAAAATAATATTGCAAATAGTTGCTATAAATTTTCCTTTGAATTTTCCAATTATGATACAGCAAAGAGCAAGCAAAAGCCCTTGAATGATCCACTCGCAAACTCCGACAGTCAGAAATCCTATTTTTCTGTTGAGTATAAAAGCGGGGGCAATAATTGCCGAAAGGCCAAAGGCACTTTTGGAAACGAAGCAGTTACCTATTGCGCAAAGAATATTTCCCACCACCCAGGACGCTTCGCCAAGTTTAATTAATTTTTTGTTCATCTATGTACATTCCTATTCCTAATTGTTTGGAAAGGTATTATAACATAGAATCAACAAAAAAGCAACAAATTTATTGATTTTTAGCAGAAAATATATTATTTTGCCAAAAGAAGCAGCAAAAGCAAGAGGATTGTGCTGTCATTGGGATTCTCTTGATGAATCACGAGCATAAGACCGAGCAAAAGGACGTCCTCTACGGAAATATCTGACAAAAAGGAAGTCAGAATTGGACTTTTGGGCTCCTTATTTTCGTGTTTTTCTTCAATTTTTGTTGAAAAAGTACTCTTTTTTTCGTCATCCAAATCTTTTTCTGCGTCTTTTATGTAATTCCTTTCGCTCTCATCAATGACACGAAAGGTGTTGCCGCTGTAATTGCGTGGCACGCTGATATTTTTTGAATTATTTTTGCTGTAATACATTTTGCCCTCTCTCACGATAAATTTTTGAAAATCGCACCAAAACGGTTCATTTTTATAAAGGTGTCAATAAGCTCCTGCCTGTGTTGTGAAAGATAAGGACGGATAGCCAAAAGAAGCGCAATCTGCTGTTTTGAAGCAAGCGAATTTTCATCTTTTTCGCCCGATAAATTCGATATGATTTGCGGTAATTTTGCAAGAATATTGCCCATATCGGAATTGTGAAAAGTGGGGAAAGATATATCGTCTTTTTGCGAAACGTCCATTGTTTCTTCCTTGTCAGTAGTATTATTGCTTGAATTTTCATCACTTGGTGGTGAATTGTCATCTTTTTTTGCGGAGCTTAACCCCGAGAGAATCTCACCCATTTTAGACGTCAGCTCGGGGTTTGACATAAGTCCGCCGAGGATAGTTGCAAGATCGGTATTGTTTTTGGTTTCTTCAATGCTCTCAGCCATCATTTTTTACCTCCGAATCTCGATAATAAACGGGAAATGTCGTCATCGCTTGCCATAGTCAAAAATGTTCGTATTTTAATAATATCTCCTTTTCCGATTTGCAAATTATCGGCATTAACACCCGATTCCTGAGCCAATTTTTTAAGAACGGCTACAAGCTCCTCATCACTTAAAGAAAGAAGATTTGAAAGCGATTTTTTATCAAAATTCATAATTTACCTCCCAAAATGTTCACAAAATTAATAAAATGTTTTCTATAATATAATATATGTTGTAAAATAAAATAGTTGACACGAATAGAATATTGTGATAAAATTATAATTAGCGAAATGTTTGCTACTCGAATTATAAGAAGATGAGGTAAAATAATGAAACACTTTTTTATAATGAATCCTGCGGCAGGAAAGGGAACACGCTTTCACGAACTTATTGATGACATACACAAGGTATGTGACAGAAGACACGTTAGTTACGCAATTCACGTAACCGAAAGAATTGGCGAAGCAACTGAGTTTGTTAAAAGAATATGCCAGAAGACAAAGGAAGACGTGAGATTTTATGCTTGTGGCGGCGACGGTACCATTAAAGAGGTTGCACAGGGAATAATTGGATGCGAACGCGCTCAGCTTGGAATAATACCTATGGGTACGGGTAACGACTTTGTTAGGAATTTTGAGCATCCTGAACAGCTTTTCAATATAGACGCACAGCTTGACGGCGAAACACGAAAGATGGATCTTTTGAAATACAATGATAAATATGCGGTCAATCTTATTAATATGGGATTTGACTGTGAGGTGGCAAAGCAGGTTTCACTTAACAGAAGAAGCTTGTTCATTCCATCCAAGCTTGCATATACAGCCGGAATTTTACAAAAAATAACTCAGTTTGATTCAGCCATTATGAATGGCAGACTCACGTTTGACGGTGTTCCGCATAGGGGAGACAAATTCCAGGCGTGCGTTTTTGCAAACGGCAGATATTACGGTGCAGGATATAAGGCGGCTCCCGCAGCAAGCTTTAACGACGGACTTATCGACTGCTGTGCCATAGACAAGATCCCTCTTACTACGTTTGTATCTATTCTTGGATACTACAAAGCAGGAACACATCTTACATCTCCAAAGATGCCCGACGTTTTTGCCTATAAAAAATGTAAAAAAGCCGAAATTCTTTTCTACCAGCCCACCGATATATCGGTTGACGGTGAAATCGAAAGAGTTCGCGGTAAGGTCACAATCACCGTGGTTAAGGATGCAGTAACACTCTCGGTTCCCAAGGCGTGTCAGCCGATAGATACTGATCCCGCTGTTGCAAAGGCGGCTAAAAAATTCACAAACAGAGTATATTGATGCGTGATATTCTTATAGTTTCAGATACTCACGGAAGGTCAGGGCGACTTTGTGAGCTTATCGAATACAGGCAAAAGCTCATAAAGAACGGAGAACCGCTTACGATTATCCATCTTGGCGACGGACTTTCCGACTTGTTTTCCTGTAAATACTATGATAACGTGATTTCTCACACCGTAAGAGGCAATTGTGATTTTTCCTCTGCGGATAGAATTTCGCCATACGGAGAGGAAATACCGAATTCACGTTTGATATATATTGACAAATATAAGGTGTTTATGACTCACGGCCACGCCTTTTCGGTAAAAAGCGGGTATGAGGAGATTTGCAGAGAAGCGTCAAAGCAGGGCGCTGATATTGTGCTTTTCGGTCACACGCATTTACCGACTCTTGAATATATTGAAAAGGACAGTATCCGAGGAGTTGATAGGGATCTTGTGCTTTTTAATCCCGGATCGCTCGGTAATATGTTTGATGGCAGCTTTGGTAATCTGTCAATATCCAATAACGGGTTTTTGCTCTCACACGGAAAATACAGTAACATAACTCAAAAATAAATAAAAAACTGACACACCGTTTGCGGTGTGGCAGTAAGTTGTAAAAATAATCAATTAAAGAGCTTCGCTTGGCTCTTCGTTTTTAAGAGCTTCAAGCTCTGCATCAAACGCAGCTTTAACAGCATCTTCAAGAATCGCACGGAATTCGGCGTTTATCGGATGAACTATATCACGGTATGTGTCGTCGGGATTTTTGCGGCTGGGCATCACGATAAAATACTTATCTCTTGCGTAGATAACCTTAATATCGTGAACAACAAGCTGGTGGTCGAAGGTAACGGAAGCAATTGCTTTCATTGGACCTTCGGTAAAGGTTTTTCTGATTTTGATATCGGTAATTTTCATATTGCGCTCCTTAGTCATAGAATAATGTCAATTTTTATGCCATTATAAATATGATACACGGAATTTATGAAAATTATGCGTATCAATGATTATTATTTTCAAAACATTTTATGAACAACTAAAAACAAATTATGAACAATTTTGTTTTTTATGGAAAGGACATAGTATGGCTACACCAAATACTCATTATGGAGTTGAAAATATCCATTTAATGTTAAAAGCCTGCAAAAGCATATATTTCATAGGAATTGGTGGAATAAATATGTCATCTCTTGCCCATATTTCGCGTTTAAGGGGCTACCGTGTAGGCGGTTCTGACAGAGAAAAAACCACTTTGACCGAAAGACTTAAAGCCGAGGGTATTGAGATTTTTTATGAACACTCTGCGAACAATATGGAAAATTATGACGCAGTTGTATATACGGTTGCCATTTCTCCGGACAATCCCGAGTACGTCAGAGCGCTTGAAAGAGGAATACCCTGCATATCCCGTGCCGACTATCTCGGTTATCTTATGCTTGGATATAAAAACAGAATAGGAGTTTCGGGAATGCACGGAAAAAGCACCTGCACCTCTATGTGCGCAAACGTGTTTATGGAGGCAGAGGGTGACCCCACCGTTCTTTCCGGCGCCGAGCTTGATGCTATGGGCGGCGCTTACAGAATAGGGCACAGCGAAAACTTTATTTTTGAGGCGTGCGAATATATGGATTCGTTCCTTGATTTCAATCCCTCAACAGCGATAATTTTGAATATTGAGCTTGACCACGTCGATTATTTCAAAAATATTGAGCAGATCTGTGACTCATATTCAAGGTTTATTGCAATTACGGGTAATGACGGCAGAGTTATTGCCAATATAGATAATGAATACGTACAGCAGGTTCTTCAAGGGTACGGAGGCGAGATAATTACCTTCGGAGTTCTTACAAAGAGTGCCGATTATACGGCAATCAATATAAGATATCCCGCAGGTTGTGCAGAATTTGACGTTATGCATAAGGGTGAGTATATTACACACGTTAAGCTATCGGTTACCGGTGAGCATAACGTATATAATGCCTTGGCTGCGTTTGTTGCTGCTTACGCTTCGGGACTTGATCCTGAGAAAATTGTTCGTGGACTTGCTAAGTTCCACGGTGCAAAGCGTCGAATGGAATATAAGGGAAGGGTAAACGGAGCGCTTGTTTTTGATGACTACGGACATCATCCCACCGAGGTTGCCACAACTCTTAGTGGTGTTGCAAAGCGTGACGATATTCAAAGACTTTTCTGCGTTTTCCAGCCCCACACTTACACAAGAACTTATACGCTTATGGACGATTTTGCAAAGAGCTTTGACTCTGTGGATCAGGTCTATATTGCAGATATTTATCCCGCAAGAGAAACCGACGACCTTGGAATAAGCGGAAAAACCCTTGCAATTCTTATTGGTGAAAAGGCGGAATATATATCAGGATTTGAAAATTTAGCAAGTGAGATACATTCCTCGCTTATGCCGGGAGACGTGCTTGTGGTAATGGGTGCGGGGGATATATACAAGCTATTCAAGTATTTGAATTTTGACGAAGAATAGACTGAATATATAGTTTTTTCAAAAATAGATTTCAATTCTGAAACTAATTAAATATAAGGATATAGAAATGAACGAAAGACAGAAACACATCAGAAACTTTTCAATAATTGCTCACATAGACCACGGAAAGAGCACGCTTGCAGACAGAATTTTGGAGGCGACGCAGACTCTTACAAAACGTGAGATGGAGGAGCAGGTTCTTGATAATATGGACCTTGAAAAAGAGAGGGGAATTACCATCAAGGCACGTGCAGTAAAGCTCGACTATACTGCGCCAAACGGTGAGGAATATGTTCTCAATCTTATTGACACTCCCGGTCACGTTGACTTTAACTACGAGGTTTCACGTTCTCTCAATGCTTGTGAGGGCGCACTGCTTGTGGTTGATGCAACGCAGGGAATTGAAGCGCAGACACTTGCCAATGCATATCTTGCAGTTGACGCAGACCTTGAAATTGTTCCCGTAATAAACAAAATAGACCTGCCAAGCGCTGATATTCAGCGTTGCAGAGATGAAATAGAGGATATTATCGGTATTGAAGCACAGGAATGTCCTGCGGTTTCTGCAAAAACAGGGCTGAATATCCAATCCGTGCTTGATGCGGTGGTAGATCTTATTCCTGCACCCGACGGCGACGAAAATGCGCCCCTCAAAGCGCTTCTTTTCGACTCCTACTATGATTCATATCTCGGAGTTGTGGTTTACGTTAAAATAATAGATGGCTCGCTCAAAATCGGTGATAAGATCAAGATGATGAGCGCAGGTCAGATTTATGACGTTGTTGACGTTGGCACAATGGAGCCCTTTGGACTTAAAAGCTGCGGTGTGCTTCGTTCGGGTGAGGTTGGATATTTCACAGCTTCCATCAAGAGCGTTGGTGATACAAGAATCGGTGATACCATAACACTTGTTGAAAATCCAACAAGCGAGGCGCTTCCCGGCTTTAAGGCGGCTCAGCCGATGGTATATGCGGGTATTTATCCTGCTGACGGTTCAAGATACGGTGACCTTCGTGATGCACTTGAAAAGCTCAAGCTCAATGATGCGGCACTCACCTTTGAGCCCGAAACCTCTATCGCACTCGGCTTCGGCTTCCGCTGCGGATTTCTCGGACTTCTTCATATGGAGATTATAGAAGAGCGTCTTGAAAGAGAATTCAATCTCGACCTTATAACAACTGCGCCAAGCGTAATTTACAAGGTTAAAAAAAGAAACGGTGAAGAGGTGCGTGTGGACAACCCATCAAACTATCCTACTCCCGATGAGATTGAGTCAGCTTATGAGCCGCTTGTTAAGGCGTCGATAATTACTCCAACCGATTACGTTGGCGGTCTTATGGATCTTTGCCAGGACAGACGAGGCATCTTTATCGATATGAAATATATTGACACTACACGTGTTGAATTGCATTATAAATTGCCACTTAACGAGATCATTTACGATTTCTTTGATGCGCTTAAAAGCCGTTCACGCGGATATGCCTCACTTGACTATGAGCTTGACGAATATAACAAGAGTGATCTTGTAAAGCTGGACTTCTTGCTTAACGGTGAGCAGGTTGATGCTCTTTCTTTCATTGTTCACGAGGAGAAAGCATATACACGTGCAAGAAGAATTGCAGAAAAGCTCAAAGAGAACATTCCCCGTCAGCTTTTCGAGGTACCCATTCAGGCGGCTATCGGCTCTAAGATAATCGCCCGTGAAACCGTTAAGGCAATGAGAAAAGACGTTCTTGCAAAATGCTATGGCGGTGACATTACACGTAAGAAGAAGCTTCTTGAAAAACAGAAGGAAGGTAAAAAGAAGATGCGCCAGCTCGGTTCGGTTCAGGTATCGCCCGAGGCATTTATGGCAGTTCTTAAACTTGACGATAATGATTGATATTATTAAAAACAACGAAAAAGCCCCAAGACGCTTGGGGCTTTACATACATATTCCGTTTTGCAGAACGAAATGTCTTTATTGCGATTTTTGCTCATTTGTCAGCAGGGATGAAAATGAGCGAGAGAGATACGTTAAATCGCTTTTGAATGAGATCGAATCACGCAAAACCGAGGAATATATTGTTGATACGGTATATTTCGGAGGCGGCACACCGTCGCTTCTGAGCAGTGAGCAGATCGGAAGGATTCTGAGCTCGGTAAAAGAGCATTTTATACTTGATGATTGCGCTGAAATTACACTCGAATGCAATCCCATGACGCACCTTAACGACGGTGAGGAATATTTTTCCGCACTGCGCTTGCTGGGGGTGAACAGACTCTCCCTCGGAATTCAAAGTGCAGTTGACAGCGAATTGAAGCTGATTGGCAGACGCCACTCGTTTGAGGAGGCGCAAAAGACCTTTTTTGATGCACGCAGATCGGGATTTGAAAATATAAGCATTGACCTTATGTTCGGTATCCCGTCGCAGACGCTTGAAAGTCTTGATTATTCGCTAAATCAGTTTACTTTGCTTGGCGCTGAGCATATTTCGATATATTCCTTGCAGCTTGAAGAGGGAACTCCACTATATAAAATGAGAGAAAAATACGATTTTGCCGACGACGATACCGTGGCAGATATGTATATGGCTATTAATAGCTTTATGGGTGAGAGGGGTTATTCCCATTATGAAATAAGCAATTACGCAAAAGAGGGAAAAGAGAGCAGGCACAATTCAAAATATTGGCTTCTTGATGAGTATCTCGGGCTCGGACTTGCAGCCCATTCCGATTTTTCGGGTAAAAGACGGGAAAACGTTTGCGATTTGAAAAAATACCTTGCGGGTGATTATCTTTCAATCGAGAGCGAGATGGGTATATCTGAGCGAGAGGTCGAATTTATTATGCTTGGATTGAGAATGAGCAAGGGAATATCAAAACAAGAGTTTTTTGCACGGTTCGGTCTTGATTTTGACGAAAAATACGGTAAAAAAATACAAGAATTAGCTCAATTTTTCAAAAAATCAGATGATCAGGACAGAGTTTGCTTGAACGAGAGTGGCTTTGCTGTCAGCAATTCCATTCTTGCACAAATTTTGGATTTTGATTATTAATCTATTGACAAACAAGTATAAATCGGTTAAAATAAAGCTACACTAATAAAGGAGATTGATTATGGAAGATAAGAAGATAGAAAGAGAATGTATTGAAATGTTCAATGAAGACGGCAAGAAATTTGACGTGTTGATTGACGATGAATTTGAGGTTGAGGGCATCAGATATTTCATAGTTCTTGATGCTAAGGATGCAGATAATCCCGATTGTGAATACGATATTATCAAAGAGGTTATGGAAGATGGTAAACCCGTGCTTATAAGTGTTGACGATATGGACGAATTCAATAAGGTCGCTGACCTTTATGACGATTACGTTGCCTCCGTAATAGATTACGACGCATAAGAATAATAATCCTGCGCAATTTGTGATGTCGGGTCGATTGAACCTACATCTGATTAAAGGAGTCCGAAATAAATTCGGTGCCGGTTTGCAGACCTCCCGCACTCTTCCGGTTGACTTGTCCCGCAAGAGATGGCGGACGTTGGGAGCAGTAAAAGCAACGATAGGACACCGCCCTGAAATACAGGGTTCTATGTTTCTCGGCACACGGTTGGGTGGGGTATAAAAAGCACGGTGAATTTTTTCACCGTGCTCTTTTATTTTATAAACAGTGCAAACTGTCATACGCCCTCGGTGTGCCCTGAAAATCTCCAAATAGTTTTTCTTGCAAAGTCGAACGGAATTGCAAGCGATGCGCAAGCAAGAGTGAACGCAAGCTCACGCAGAGTCAGGGGAGTGGCTCTTAGCGCTACACCGCCGAAATAGATAAACGAAATCTGTATTGCCAATATCAGAATCATTATAAATATAAACGCTGTATTCCTTGTGATGCCGGAAAAAAGATTCAAGCGGTCGCTCCTTGAATTGATGCATTGCATCACACTAAGAAAAATGAACAGACCGAAAAAGGCGGACAGGAGAACAAGATCGTTTTCGCTTTTTCTGAAATGGGAAGTGAAAACAGGGAGCTTTAAGAACGCAATGGATAGAATAGCTGAAAACCCACCAGAAAAAAAGATCTGGTGAACCATATATCCGTTCAGAATCGGCTCGTCACGGCGCTTGGGCTTTTCCATCATAATTCGTTTCTGAGGCGCTTCACCGGCAAAGGCAAGACCGCCCAGCGTATCCATTATCATATTGACCCACAGCATTTGAGATACGGTTATGGGTGTTTCGAACCCGATAAATGGCGCAAGCATACACACAAGTGCTGAGGAAAAATTCATAGTTAACTGAAAAACGAGAAATTTTCTTATACTTTTGAATATGTTTCTGCCGTAAAGAACTGCGTTAACTATTGATGAAAGGTTATTATCAAGAATTACAATATCTCCCGCCTCTTTTGCTACGTCAGAGCCGCTTCCCATCGCAAATCCGACGTCGGAGAGTCGCAGAGCAGGGGAATCATTGATTCCGTCGCCCGTCATTCCCACTACCAACTCCTTGGATTGTGCCAATCGCACAAGTCGGCTCTTATCTTGCGGGAGAGCACGGGACAGAACTGCAAGCCGTGGAAGAGATGCCAAAAGCTCCATATCACTCATTTTTTCAATATCATTGTGTTCAAGGCAAAGATTTCTATTGCTATTAAGAATATTTGTGCGCTCTGCTATACTTTTTGCTGTCAGAATACCGTCACCTGTTATCATAACAACGTCTATTCCTGCCTTTTGTAACATTTCTACGGACGAGCGAGCTTGGGTGCGAATGGCGTCCGCTATAACCACTGCGCATGTGAATTTTCCGTTTTCAAGCATAGCTATCACCCTTTTGCCCTCGCTTTGTTGCTTTGATATTGCATATTCTACTGCAAAACGGTCAAATTTCTCGTCTGAAATGCCGCTGAAAAGCACCTCAGGGGCGCCTTTTTGATAAAGCTTGTTTTCAAAACATGCGCTTGATTGCTTTGTGTTGCTGTCAAACGGTGTTTTATTCTGAACCTTAGAATAGATGGGATTAAATCCGTTTTTGGCAACTGCGACCAAGGCACGCTCGGTGGCATTTCCGCCAAAAATTTTATTTCCCGATATTTTTGCCGACGAATTATAGATTGCATTTTCGCAAAATGAGAGCCAGATTTCCGGCTCTTTTTTCCTCAGCGAATTTGCACCGTTTACAATCTCGCCATTTGGCAAAATATATGCGCAAACGCTCATTTTTCCCTTTGTCAGAGTACCTGTTTTATCGGTGAAAAGCAGATTCATACTGCCCGCCGCCTCGATTCCTGAGGATTTGCGAACAAGCACCATATCTGAAAGCATTCTTTTAACGTTTGAAGAAAGCACGACGGCAATCATCATCGGCAATCCCTCAGGAACTGCCATTATTACTACCGTAAGACCGAGAGTTATGGAGTGCAACAGCTCCGAAATCATAAATTTGGGATCGGTGAGCTTTGAGATAATGACTTCACGAACAAAGTCGCTTTCAATAAACAGAGAAGAAAAAAGACTCAGAAGTGCTATAAGAATTGCCGCCCCATACCCAAGGGCGCTTATTTGCTTTGCCAGCTTTGAAAGACGGATTTTAAGAGGGCTGTCACGGGTTTCGCTTTGCAGTTCCTGAACGATACCGCCAAGAAAGGAATTGTCGCCCACCCGACGAACAAGCATCTCTCCCTCTCCGGATGAAACGAGCGAGCCGCAAAGGCATGAATGTCTGTCGCTTGGTGAAAGCTCGTCTGTATTGAAGGTATGAGTGACGGCAAACTTTGAAATTTCCTTTCCTTCTCCCGTCAATGCACTTTGATCAAGTGCTACTTCGCCCGATATAAGAATACCGTCTGCATTGATTCTTTCGCCTGCGCTGATAAGAATAATATCCCCAACAACGATTTCGTCGGCAGGGATCAGGCATATCGTGCCGTTCCTTCTTGCCCGAACAACGTTTTTTGCGCTGACGTTTATTTTTTCAAAAGCAGAGCGAGATGAGTACTCAGAAAAAGTGGAGATTGTGGTGGCAAGCAGAATTGCGACTATTATTCCCCCTGTTTCAAACCAATCTATATCGTGTAGGGTAAACAAAATATTTACAACAAGAGATATTATCAGCACTCTTATAACCGGATCTGCAAGATTTTCCAAAAATGAGCGAAAAACACTTTTACTTTTTTTCTTCGTCATTTTATTGGAACCGTGCTTTTTACGTGACAGTTCTGCTTGTTCGCTTGTCAATCCTATGTAAATCTTTTTTGAATTATCCGTCATTTTATCCTCCAAATCGTATTTTGCTAAATTATATGAGCAAAACCCAAAAAATATAAGTTGACGGAAGTGATAAATTGTGGTAAAATAATATGATAAATGCTATAAAGGGAGGTGGAGCCGATGCTCAGAATCGGAAATGCAGAATTGAAGCACGGAATAATGTTGGCGCCAATGGCAGGGGCAACGGATCACGCATTCCGAACCGTTTGCAAATCCTTCGGTGCAGAGTATCTTGTGTCCGAGATGGTTTGCGCAAAAGCGCTGTGCTATGAGCAAAAAATCAAAAAGAGTCTGGTTGCTTCTCCCTCAAAGACCGCACCCTTGGCTGCCATTTCGGATAATGAGCTTCCAATGGCTGTTCAGATATTCGGCAGCGAGCCCGAATATATGGCTGAGGCGGCACGAATGATCGCAGCAAACGATTACAGGGGCTGTGTCAGTAAGCACAAACCCACGGCAATAGATATAAATATGGGTTGTCCCGTTCACAAGGTCGTTTCTAACGGTGAGGGCTCAGCACTTCTCAAAAATCCCGAGCTTGCCGCAAAAATTGTAGAGGCGGTAAAAAATGCGGTGGACATTCCCGTTACGGTTAAAATAAGAATCGGCTGGGATAAGGATTCCATCAATGCTCTTGAAATGGCAAAGCGTCTTGAAGCTGCGGGCGCATCCCTAATTTGCGTTCACGGAAGAACAAGGGAGCAGCAATATGCTCCAAGCGCCGATTGGTCACAGATCGCACGAGTTAAGGCGGGAGTTGATATTCCCGTTATCGGTAACGGAGATATATTTGAAGTGTCAGATGCCCTAAGAATGATAAAGGAAACAGGATGTGACGGAATAATGATAGGACGGGGCGCGCTTGGAAATCCTTGGATATTTGAGAATGTGATAAATCTTTTTGAAAACAGAGAATTAAGGGGAATTTCGGTTGATGAAACAGTGGATACTGCGCTTTCCCATCTTCGACTTATGATAGAGGATAAGGGCGAGAGAGCAGGTATTGCAGAGAGCCGAAAGCACCTTGGATGGTATATGAAGGGTATTCGCGGGGCAGCGGAGCTGAGAAACAGAATAAACTGCGCCGAAACTCTTGATGAGCTTGTGAATATACTGTCTTTACTTAAAACCAACACGGAATCGTAGGTGAATTTATGAAGAAAATAATATCAATATTTCTTTTGCTGATAACACTTTTGGGATTGATTTGCTCCTGTGATCTTATTCCCGAAAACACAATAACCTGCAAGGTGAATTTTTACGTTGACGGCGAGCTTTACAAATCCAAAACAGTCAGCTTGGGTAAAACAGTGACTCCTCCCAATGCACCTGAAAAGCAAAACGAGATTTTCGTTGGCTGGACACTTTCATATCCAATCTCGCGTCAGTTTGATTTTTCAAAGGCGGTTACAAGCAATCTTAATTTGTATGCGTCTTACCTAACAGATGCAGAATCTATGTCGGAGCTGGTTACTACCCAGACCGTCAAAAGTATAGTGACAATAGAGAACCGTTGCTACAACTCTTTGGGAATACATACCGAATCCAATCCCGAGATAGCTCAGGGCTCGGGCGTGGTTATCGACATTTCGGGCGGATACTGCTACGTGTTGACCAATAATCACGTTGTTGAGATGCTTGAAGGATTTAGTAAACAATCCTTTGTTATTGAGGATCCTTGGGGCAATAAATATGATGCTAAAATTTATAAAAAACCGTTAAGCTCAAAAGAGGCAGTAAGCTATGATTACGATCTTGCACTTTTGTGCTTCAAATATCATCCGAATACAGATGACGTGCTTCAGGAAATAGCAATGGGTAATAATCCCGAAAAAGGAGATAACGTAGTGGCGCTTGGTACACCGCAGGGGCTTCAAAACGCAATAACTTACGGAAGTGTTAATACTTATGATAAAATTAATCCGGGTAGCGACGAATCGCTTAAAAAAGTGAATTTTGACGTTATCGTTCACACTGCATATATAAATCACGGTTCAAGCGGCGGTGCGCTCATCAATACAAGGGGCGAGCTTGTCGGCATAAATTTTGCGGGCTATAACGACGGAACCTACGGCTTTTCCATTCCCATTGAAAAGGTAAAAGAGTTTTTAGATGAATACGTTTATTAATAAAAAAATCAGCAGGATTATCCTGCTGATTTTGTTTTACAGTGAGCAAATTAGCTTTTCTATATGAAGGTAGCCCGAATCAAATCGGTATTTCATAGCAAGGTCTGAGTCCCTTGTGAGTGAAATGGTTTTTTGCAGACGGTCAAGCTCCATTCTTCGTGCGCTTGTTGCGTAAATTCCTACCTTATGAACGTTTATTCCCGTTTCCTCGGATATTTGCTGATTATTTTTTCCTGCCATAAGCATAATTTTGATTTTAAGCAGGTCAGAGAATATTCCCGAAAGCTCACCCATTATCATAAGGGGCTCTATCTGTTTGAATTTCATTATGGACAAGATCGAAAGGGCATCATTCTTTCTGCCGTCAAGAATTGCATTTGAAAATTCAAAAATGCCGTATTCCATCTCTGCAGAGCAAACAAGGGGAATATCGTCACGCATAAGGTAATCCCTTCCTTGAAAGCGAGTATAAAATGAGAGCTTTTCTATCTCGTTTGACAGAGTGAACATATCCTTGGCACAGTAATCCACAAGATATGCGCAGTCCGCCGCTGATGCTTTTATCCCTTGATGCTCAAAGTGACGAAGAGCCCAAAGGGATAGCTTTTGATTTGTAGGGGCTTCAAATTTTACGGGCTGTAATATTTCTGAAAGCTCTTTTAATGCGCCTGTGGGTGCCTTTTTGGGCAATTCCTCGGTTATATTACCGTGGGGAAGAACCAAAACAAAATTGTTATAATCGAATTCTTCAAGATGTGCAAGAGCATCTAAAAATTCATTGTAATCCGATATGTTTTGCTTACTTGACATCTTTTTGATATTCAGACCGTTAAGAACAACGAGCTTGCGCTCAGCCATCATTGGCGGCATAGAGAGTGTGTCAATCAGCTTGTCGGGAGTATAGTCGAGCACGTCCATTTGTATGAAATTAAAGATTTCAAGTGCCTCGTCAATACCCATAGCATCTTTTAAGGACTTAATTGCGTGAGATTTGAGATAGTCCTCCTCTCCGTAGAAAAGATAGTTCCCGTCAGGATTATCTTTTATTCTCTTTGTAAAATCCAAATTAGAGATGATATTCACAAACCTCACCCGCCTTTCTTCAAATAATTATATCACATATTTTTTCACTTTGCAAGCATTTTGAATTAACAAATACAAATTGGGGTTTATAGAGATGTTAGCACAAATCAAAGCTATTGTTTCGTCCACCTTTTCAAAGGTGGCTCTCCACGAGCAGTGGCGCCCGCCGCGTAGGCGAAACGGCATTTTCTTTTTGCAAAGCTTTTTCTTTTGTGCCTATTGTGGCAAAAGAAAAAGCGTCTAACAAATCTTGATATTAAAAGGGTTTAGCCGCTTTTCTTTGAGGCCAGAAGCGCAAAGAAAAGCTCCAAAAGAAACGCTGTTGCACAGG
>JAZURO010000055.1:0-19406 GCA_045606265.1 Eubacteriales bacterium | reverse complement strand
CATTGCCGAGACGCTTTCGGTTATACCCTTTGAAAGCGCAAACTCCTCCAACGTAGCCTGACTGATGGAGATACCGAGCCTTCGTATAGGCTCTATCTCGCCCGCAAAAGCAGACTGCAGGCGTTGTGTGGCTGTTTTAATATCCTCGTTGTAAAGTGAGGATACGTCGTAAGACAGCTCGGTCAGCGCCTTACTGAGCTTGTATGCCTTGTCCTCTGTAAACCCAAAGCCCGTGCCCATTGCCATAAACGTCGCTTGGGTTTCAAGCCAGGCGGCAGGGTCTATCCCAAGCTTATCGTTCACACGGTTGGCGTAGGCTTCTGCCTCGTCAAAATAATCCTTCATTGCGACCTGGGCAAGGTTTATTGCTTCAACGTAATCAGTGGCTTCCTTGACAAGACCGCCTATCACCCTGTATGCCCCGCGAGCAAATCCGTACACGTCTTTTATCAGCGCACGGAGACTTGCGCTTTTTCCCGATGTGCCGAATATCTTTGTCTGTTCCGTAACGTCTTTCAGCGCATCTTCGCTTTTTTTAGACTCGGTCGTGACGTCCTTAAGCTTGTCCGCAAGTTCTTTTGTTTTACCCGCGTCGACGTCTATCTTAAGATTCGTATTGGAAAACTTATTTATCTTTTCAAGCGCATTTGCAACGGAGGCAAGCCCCAGTCCGCCTTTACATATTGCCTTAACGTATGCAAGAGCGTCGCCAAGCTCGCGCACGTTCTCCGCCGCTTCTTGCGCCTCGCTTTCTATTTTTAATTCAAGGGAATCAACTTCCATTTGAAGGGCCAATAAAAACACCTCCGAAAAGTGTTTGTTTTTTTTAGAAAACGGCGGCGACATATTACTACCTACAAACCTGTCGCCGCCGTGATTTTTATTATTCTTTGCTTTTAGCAAATCTTTCGGCAAGCTTATTGAAATATTCAATGGTCTTTTGCCGTTCTTTTTCTGCTTTTTTGGCTTTTTCCTCTTCCGTCAGCGGCACGATGCGTATGGGCTCGTCCATATATTGGTTTGGCTCTCTACGCTTGCCGCTGAAATTAAGATTTGACAAAGCCGTAGAAAATGCGTTGAAATTGTAAAGGCCTTGGAGCCACATTTCTCTGCTTTTCTTTTGCTTGCGAAGCATTTCCGCATTGTGGTAGGCTACGGGAAGAAACACGTCGCCGTTCCAAAACTCGTCTGCCGTCATACCTATTGAAAGGTAGTAGGGCAAAAACCGTTCAAACCTTGCAGTATAATCTCCGACGACGTATCTTTTTACAGAGCCATCGTCAGTCGGGAGTTTTTTCTCTTTTCGCCGCTTTCGTCATCGTCCGAGATCACAAGGCCGTCGTTTGCCTGATTGTAAAGGCGCACAAGCCTTTCAAGCTCTTCGGGACGGAGACCGCCCAGCTCCTCAAGCATTGCGTCGGTCTGATTTCTTGCAATGTTTCTGTGATTCTTGCGAAACGCCAAAAACCAAAGCATCGGAATGTTTTTCTGGGGGTACTTGGTCAGCTCCGAAATGTCAAACTCTCTGCTCTCTGCAAAGCGTATGACCTCTCTGTTGAACTCAAGAATATACTCCTCGTTAGTTTCGGGGTCGGTCAGCCTTATGGGCTTTTCTCTGTACTCGTTCATTTGTTTATCTCCTTATCAAATAATATATTTTGAAGGCGGTAATCTGCGCGGATAAGGCGCGCAGAAACAAGAGCTCCTGCTGTCCCGCCCTTCAAACGGTTTTACTGGCCCACGGTGGGCTTGGCGTTCCATCCGGTGATGTTGGTGGGGGTGATATATGCATCAACGGTAAGAACGCTGTCGACGTCTACTCCCGACAGACCAAGAGGGGAAGGATCGCCGGAGAAGAAAAACGCCTTGGTAAGACCGGGAACGATAACGGCAAACCAGGTGGCAAGTGCGCCGCCCACGGTTGTGGCTCCGTTTTCGGCGGCGGTCACAAGGGCCGCCCATTCGGTCTGGAACTGCTCGGTGTTGTTTGCGGTAAAGGCAAGAGCACCGCCGGGGTCCTTAAGACCGGGGATGTAGCTCTTCCACTCGGTCTCGTCAAGGGTGGTAGAATCAAGGCTCGAAGGCTCGGGGTTGATGTCGGGAATAGCCGAAATACCGGTCAGCTTGGTATACCCGGTGGTAGGGGTAGTGCCTGCGGTAGTTTCCACTGCGTAATAAACACCTACGCCTGCGCTCGAAAGGTCGATTCTGGGCATTTAAATAACCTCCAATTTAATCTTTGTAAATGCGGACGGTGACTGTATCGTCCTCGTTTGTTTCTTCAACTGCCGTACCACGGTATCTCGCCTTCACGCGAAATATCCGTTGGTCGGCATTTCTGATCTGATTGCAAAAGACGGTCTCCCAAGCCCCAATACTGCCGAGGCGTTCCTCAACAAGCTCGATAATGTCCTTGCACTGCTGCTTTGCGCCCGCGGTAAGATTTGAAAACACGTCAACGTCTATAACGACACGGCTTGAATTAAGCCCCGTATATCCCGAATAGAAGCGGTCGGCCTGATACATTACCAGTGCGGGGAATGATGCAGGCGTTTCCATCGGTTCGTTATATCTTGAGCCGTTGGGATATGTTTCCGAAAAATCTTCGGCTATCGGCGTAAACAGTGCGCTCTCAATATCAATCATTGAAGGCTAAACCCTCCTTTGCTATGCGTAAGACCTCTTGTCGAAGGTCTTTTGCAGTTTCGTACATTGCCATCGACGGCGGGTTTCCGTATGTATGGCCGCCGCCTGCGTCTTTCGGTATCCACCAACCCTTTGGGTCGTTCCAGTGCCCCTTGTCGCTGGGATAGGTTCCGGGTCCCATTCCAAGCTCGCCGTCGAGAGGGTGACCGTAACCGTACCGTGCACCTGCGCCGAACTCTACGAACATAACGCTTTCGCCTTGGGCGACTATTGCGTATCCGTTGTCTCGCCTTTCCACGGTAACTGTTATCGGCTTCATACCCACGGCGGCGTTTACAGCCCTTGTATAGTCAAGACTGACCTTTACGGCCCCAAGCTCGGCAAGGGCTTTGCACATAGCGTTTATTCGCTTGGGCAAAGAACGCTGATATGCTCTGACGTATTTGATAGCTTCGTCAAGGCTTTTGGAATTAAGCTTTACGACAAGCTTTTTAGCCATTGCTCAACTCAACTTCCTTTACGGCAAAAGCAATACTGTTTTTCCACGGCGCACGCTTCTTCACGATGAAGTTGTGCGCTTTGGCCGTGTCTGCCCCATCAAGCCAAAGGATACTTCCCTCGTCGATTGAGCAGCTTGTGTCCGCGGTCGTCATCGTTCTGTCGTAATCCGTGATCGAGCCGAACATTTCAAGGGCGAGGTCGCCTTTGTTTGAGGATACCGACAGCGAGGCCTGCATAAGCTCTCCGTATACAGGCTGACTTCCCGTAATGTTGCCGTATTGGTCTCTTACGTCTTCGTTGCGCACGAAGTTTTTATAAAAGACCGTAAAGCAATTTCGTGCAAGATTAAGCATCACAGCACCCCCACAAAGGGGACAAGCCTGCCGAGTATGTCCTCGTCATCAACGCTTCCCCAGGTGCGGCTTATGCCGTTTTCGGAGTGCGCTGTCTCGCCCTCTCCGCCCCGTCTTGCTATCATTCGCACGACGAGCTCACACTGCAGCGTGTCATACTGCGAAGGCAAAACAGCGGGTGCACCTCCGAAAGGATAGAGCCGTTGAAAAATACGATTGGCGGCGACGGTAAGATAGGCGCCTATCTCGTCGCTTCCGACGTTCACGTCATCTATTAAGCTTTGAATAAATGCGATCTTTTCAGCGTCTGTCATAACGTCGCCGCCTTTCGTTTACTTATCTTTCGGAGGGGTCTTGGGTGGGGCTTTCTTGACCGTAGGCCGTTTGGGTTGGTAAATTATCCCTACGGTGATTCTGCCGTCGGGATGTTTAACGACGGCCACGGTTAGTCCTCAACACCGGCAGAGAGGTAGATGCCCTTGACCTTGTTGGTCTCGACAAAGCAGTCGTGGTAGACACGGTAGTCAAACTTCCAAGCATCGGCCTCCTGGTTGACCTGGGGGCTGAAGACACGGGGTACGACGTGCTTGACGACCTGAAGAACGGCCGAGGGATGGATGATCATAAAGTTAATGGGAGCACCGCCGGTGGTATAGCCGCCTGCATCGGAGGCTGCGGTGGGTGCGTTCAGAGTGACCTCGGTGTAGAAACGGGCCTGCGGTACGGTGATGATACGCAGATCGTTGTACATAGTGACGTTGGTGTTTACGTCGCCCTCACGGTTCATGGTATAGCGGGTAATGTTGTTTTTGAGCTGCTTGTAAGCGGCAGGAGAAACGAAAGCTATACGGCCCTCGTAGGGAACCTCTGCGTCGTCCATAGCGGCCTGCGCATCATCGAGCATTCCGGCAACGTCGGTGGTAGCGTCGATAGTAGCGGCGGTTGCGGTAAGAATGCCGGAGGTGCCTGCGTACTTTGCAAAGCGGTAGGCGTCGATTTCGGGAACGGCCTGGGTGCGCATAAATTCGCCGGTAAGACTGCCAAAGGCCATGCCAAGGGTCTCGTCGTTGTCCATAACGTCGACCATAAAGCTACGGCCACGGTCGATCTCGATGGTGTAAGGCTCCCATGCGCCGTCTACGTCGCCGGGTACAAAGCCGTCATTGCGGCTGTAATTGCCCAGACCGACAAGACCGATGCTGAAAAGGTTGGCGGTCTTTGCGCCTATCCAGCGGACACGCTCGTTAGCGGTGTCGAGGATAGAAGAACGGGAAGACGCCTTGTATACCTCGTCAAGGATCGGCAAAAATCGGGACGCAAGGTTGATGTCGTTGGTGACGGGTGCGGTTACGGTAGTAGCCATGTTTTAAATTCTCCTTTTAAAAATTTTGTTACTTGAGACCGGCAAACCTTCTCAGCTCTGCGGTGAATGAATCCGTCGGGGTGCTTGCCGTGGCGGGGTTGCCGTTGGTCAGCGTAGGCTGTTTATCGAGCGCAGCCGTTTCTGCGGCCTTTTTGTTTGCCTCGATAAGTGCTTTGTTGTTTGCAAAGACCGTCGCAAAATCGCCCGAATTAAGCGCCTCTGCGGTCTTGCCTGCGGTTTCCGCATCGAAGCCAAGCTCCATAAAGGATGCTCTGTAGCCCGCTACGGTCTTTTCCTGACGAAGGGTGTTGAGCTCGTCGACCATCCTCTGATGCTCTTCTGCGTCCGCAGCGGCCTGTGCCTCTTCTGCGGTCTGCTTTTCTCGGAGCGCCTTTTTGTACGAAGCCGCCTCACTGGTAGCCTTGTCAAGTGCCGAGCGCAGTTTTGCAATTTCTTTGGATTCGGTCTGGGGCGGGGTAAACTCGTATTCCTCAAGGGCCTTAAGCTTTTCCTCGGCCGTCATTTCGGAATACCCCTCGATCGTGTTAATGTTGATCTTCATTTTTTCTCCTTTGCGATTTACGACTTCTCTGTCGTTTGCGTTTTATTGACTTCTCTGTCATATTTAAGCGTTGCCGCTTGTTGCCGTTAGATAATGGGTACGGATTCGTCGAGCCGTGTTTCGTCAATTACCTCGGTGTTGTCGTTGTTCCCCCATTTGGCGTCGATATACTTGCGGCTGTTTTCCACATCCGCTACAGGGTCGTTTGACACGCCGCTCTTGGCAAAAGCAAGCTCGGGGCTGAATCCAAGCTCCTTAAGGTTGAGAGCCGACTGGGTCTTGACTAAAATGTTTGCCGTTTCGTTGCGTACAAACTGAAGCTCAAAATCGTCTGCGTTGAGGCCGAGGTCTGCCTTTTGATTGAGTATTTTGAGCATTACACGGTCAAACCGTCTGTTGGAATTTTTAAACAGGTCCTCGGTGTTTCTGGCAAAGGTGTCGGCTTGATACCAGCCGTCACGATAGAGCACCGCTGCACCCGTATCGCTTGTCGAGCTTCCGCCCTTGGTGGTGGTAGGCATTCCGCAGATGGTAAGCACCCTGTCATACATATTGTCGATAAGCACTTGGGTCTGTGTTTGGTCGAGCTGCTCGGTGAGTATCTTAAGGTCAGCCTTGTCTGCGCCGATAGACTTGAGGAATATCGCTCCTGCCTCTCGGATATACGAAGGCGTGATCTGATTGCCGTTTGGGTCTTCTCCAAGCTGACAGTTATAAAAGATCATCAGCGACTGGATAAACTGCTCTATGCCGTCAAGCCTGTTTGACTGCACGGCGTTTATTGCGTCGAGCATCGAGACAACGGCCTCAAACGCTCCCGTTCGGTTGTTTTCGTACTGATATTCGATTATCGGTATCTCGCCGAGACGGTTTGTCTCTTCGCTTGTTACCCTTATTGCCGTTGCAACAATGGGTGTGCCGGTAATAATACGGCTTGTGATCCCGCCCTCGATGTGGAAGACCCGTTCTCTTGTGAACACGTCAAAAACAACGTTAGACATTGCCGCTTCGCCTTCGCCGACAACTACGATGTTTACCCCCATTACAGGCTCGTTGCCGGGGGCTCTGCTGTAAACAACGAAAGATGTGCGAGGGTCAAGCGCATAAGCGCCGAAGGGGCGTTTTTCGTCTCTTTCGGGGCGGATATATATGTTTCCGATACCGACGGTATGAAACCAGTCTGTTACAAGGTTGTCCGCCTGCTGTTTGCCGGAAAGATAAAGATATTCGTTGAGGGTCTTTACCTTTTCATTTATCGCCTTGTCCTCTCTGCGGCTGACGTAAAAGGCAGGCTGGGTCAGAAAATATCCGTTTTTAAACGCCACTATCTCGGAGGCGTGATTTTCCGTTATTTTGTTGTTTATTTCGGGGCGCACGGTCTTTTTTCTGTTGATGATCGGCTGAAGCCCCCGTCTGTACCAATACAGATACTCCATTTCGAGCATGTTTTGACAATGCAACACCAAAACCTCGTTCAGAAGCGGTATTATGTTGTCAGCCGTGATATCTTCAGTTGTGGTAAAGATCTGTCTGCGCCCAAAGAGCTCTATTTCCACCAACTCTACCTCCGAAAAAAATAAAGGGCCGCAACAGAAAAAACTGTTACGACCCTGTGGTCTCTTTAGCCGTCCCAATGGACGGTCAATTTAATTTAGTTTTCGTTTTTGTGACAAAAATACAGCGATCTTACCGCCTTCGACCTTTACGACAACCTCGCAAACGCCGCTTTTGTTGATAGCGTCTTCAATCAAAGCAATATCTTTCTCCGAAAGCCTGTGCTTCACGGTAACACCGCCTTGTCTCCTTTTGCCTAATGGTATTATAGCATATTTCGCCGCAAAAGTCAAAGAAAACCCACGCTTTTCGTATGTTTATCGAATTATTTTTTAAAACGGTCTCCTAAACACCTGTACGTGCGGCGTTTCAAAGCTCTGTGCAAACTCGGAAAGCATTGCCAAAGCGTCGGGGACGTCGTCGTGCTTGTTTTTGCCTGCCATTGTATATCCGCAAAGAAAGCTCAACGCGCGGCGGTACTCTCTGTCATCCTTAAATCTTTGTCCGTCTTTAAATAAACAATGTTCTTTGACCCACGGTGCGTTAACAATAATCTTTGTTTCCTTGTGTGCCGTAGTATATTTTGTGGTAACTTTGGTACGACCGCCACGCTTTTTCACGTTTTCCTGTATCTTTTCGGCTATTCTGCCCCCTGCGGCGTTGCTTTCAAAGCGGGATGTGTGTACACGGTGCAAAAGCAGGGCCTCTGTAAGACGGGCGTCTACCACCTCGGGTGCGCTGTTGTCGCAAACTATTGCATCGATGTAATAATCCGTCCCATACTTATAGGCTATCGGCATTACTGCGTAATCTGCGCCCTTGTCCTTTGTGTCGCATACGGATATTATCGCATCGGGCTCACCGTCGGGAAGGTCAAAGTATCTTCTCAGCTCGGCCTCGGGATAAAGCAGACCCTCTCGCTCAACGGGCTGATTCATATACAACGCCCTCCAGCTCGCATCGTCCATTACTTCCCGCTGCTGATGGTAAAATTCCGTAGTAAAGCCCGAAGCCGAAGAGCCGTAATCAAAATTGCTCTGGTCGTTTTCGTCAAGTGCCGGTATAACTATAAACTCCGAATCCTCGGCATCTCCGTACGCCTGTTCAAGCCGACCTATAACGTCGTGTACCGACCATCTTGTAGCTATGTGCAGCTCAACGCAATCGCCTATCTTTCGCTGCCGCAGGTCGGTGGTATACAACGCCCACAGCTTGTCCATCCGCTCTTTTGATAAAGCCGATTCCAGTCCATCGACAAGGTCATCACAGTAAAGCAGATTTTCAGCCCTCACCTTACCGGCGTTTCCCGACCCTACCGAGGAAAACTCAAGTGTGGCAAAACGCTTTCCGTCGTTTTTATCTGTGCCGAAATCCGCCATCATGTCTTGGGCGTTTGTGCGTATCACGTTTACGCTCGGAAAAACGTCCCCCCACAAATAATCGCCGTTGGGCTGAGTTATCCTCAAGCACTCATCATAAGCGCCACGCAAAAATGCGTTGTTGTGTGACCCCGTAAGGTTGGGCTTTTCCGGCTCTCGCCCTGCAAGCCAGGTCAGATAAAACAGCGCAAGGGTGGTCTTTCCCACGCCGGGCGGCATAGATACCGCCAAAAGCCGTAATTCACGGTTTGTCAGCCTTTGCAGAGAGTCTACTACTCTTTTAAGCTGCTTTCGGCGGGGAACGTAAAACTTTTTGCGGGGGTCTCTGTCCCACTCGATGTATTGACAGTATGCGTCGAACTCGTGCGGAGCGTCAAACAGAAGCGCCTTTCGGAACAGCTCAAGCATATCTGCCGAAGTCTGCCGCTTTGCTTCTGTGGCCGCAGTAAGCCTTACGAGCTTTGCAACCTTGTGCGCCTCTTCAAACCCTCCGTCTGCCTCTTTTTCGCGCAATCTGCAAATCTCAAACAGATCCGACAGCGCACCTCTGTCCGTTAGGTCTCGTTTTTGTGCCTTGAGCACCATTTCATGTATCGTCATTTTTCCTCCGAAAAATAAAAAAGAGCCGAACGCCCTGTTTCCAAAGCGTCCGACCCTGTGGCCGTTTGACCGTTACCTATGTAGCGGTGTTGTATTTAGTTTTATCCGGCATAGTAGCTGTTATAGATGGCTATTGCCGTTTTCTCCTCTTCGGTCAGCTCGTCGTCGGTCTCGACCGTTTGAACAGGCTTTTTGGGCGGAGGATTTTTTAGTTTTTCTCGTCTTCCCTTTATGCCCTTAACAACACCGTCAATAATTGATATGGCTAAAATAGCTATAAACGCGGTAAGCGGATTGATATACTCCATTTTTTTGCCCTCCCAATCTCATTATATCACAAGCGCATCAAAAATCAATGCTTTTTTTGAAATGCTTTCCATTTTTGGTATACCTTTTTAAAAAATCACGCTGCTTTTTCATTTGCCTGTCGCACTCTTCCGTACCAAGTGCTGCGGCTTATACCCAAAGCGGCACAACATTCGCCGACGGTCATTTGGCCGTCTTTTTGTTTTTTGAGAAATTTTTGGAAATCGGGAACGTCAAGAGCTTTTCTGCCCTCACGCCATTCGGGATTCTCTCTGCAAACGGCTTTGCCCTCCTCGGTGCGCTGGATTATCATATCCCTTTCAAATTCCGCAAATGCGAGAAACACCGTCCTCATTAACTTCCCCGCAGGGCTTGTGTCAAACTTTCCCATATTGAGAATGTTTATGGTGACGCCTTTTGAAAGCAATTCGTCAATTATATCCAAGCCGTCTCGTGTGCTTCTGGCTATCCTGTCGAGCTTGGTCACAACCACCGTATCACCTTCCTTGACAACCCCTAACAGCTTGTCAAGCTCTGGCCTGTGCTTCTTGGTCCCCGTAAAGCTTTCCCGAAAAATCATATCAGCACCGTTGTCCCTTAACTGCTTCTCCTGCACCTCAAGGCCGTTGCCGTATTTGTCTTGGCCCTTAGTGCTGACCCTTGCATAGCCGTAAATCATTGGTCGCACCTCCTTGTAGGTCACTCTATATCAAAGCCGCCGTCAGGAACTCTTACATCTCGCGGAACAACAATAATTTTGTAGTCCATTGCTTTAAGCATCTCATTAAGCTTGGCTACGCTGATATTTTCCTGTCTGAATCGTTCGGAAAGAACATTGGCCTTAATATCGATCCTATCGCAGAGCACAGCGGGCTTTACCCCCCGAATTTCCATTACTTTTCTAAGTGCGAGCGTTGCCTTCATAATCGTTACCCCCCCCCTCGGTTTCCTCTATTATAACAGATATTTCTGAGAGTGTCAAGCCCTTTTATAAAAAATTTTTTCTTTTTTGTTTTTGGGCTATTTGGGGGACTTATTCGCCCACCGAGACCCCCCTCAAAATCCCCCTCCAGTACCCTGTTTGGCTCTGTCCGGCTGCAACCGTTCAAAAACTCCAAAGAAAATGCACGCAATAAGAAATTCAGAAAAAACTGAAAAACTTCTCGCAAACCTATTGACAAACTCAGTTATATCTGATATACTCTATGCACGCTCAGTTATTTCTGAACACAAGCAAAAAACGGAGGTATAAGCTATGACTTACAGAATTGAAGAAAATCGCACATATAACAGCCGGGAGGTATACTTTGACGGCAGGCCCTCAGAAGCCGTCTGCACGGCATTAAAAAACCTTTCTTTTCGGTGGCACTCCTTAAAAAAATGTTGGTATGGTTACGCCGCGGAAAGCGAAGTTATATCCGCCATTTTGGGAGCCAGCACCGACAGCGAGCCTGCAGACGTTGTCACAGATGGATATTTAGGCGGCGGCGCAATTTACGGCAGTAAAAGCAATTTGCACTTATACGGCGCAGACCTTGCAAAAGCAATTCGAAATGACATAAAAGCCGCCGGTATTAAAGGTGTCACGATCGCCAGCAGGCGCGGCAATATTCAGGCCACATTTAAAACAACCGCAGACGACGTAATCTCTGAAGCGGAATTTATAGCAGCCTACACCGTAAAGGGGAACTTTGGATGGGTGGACTACATCGACAAAAGCGGAATAAGGAAAACTGTTTCCATCTGTGATTATTATAATCTACTGGACGAAGAGCGGGAGATAATACGTACTGAACACGCAAAAAGAGAATATCTCCGAGACTACGCAAAAGAAAATAATATAAATCATTATCACATAGACAAATACAACGGCTTTACGCCCGCTTTTCTCGCCAAAATAAAACGCGCGCTTGCCATTATAGAGGCATACAGATACGATGAATCCAATAGCATGGTAGATTATTTTAATACAAACTTTTATATAAGTCTATACACAAAGCCCGAAGGAGGTACGAAGCAGTGAAAACATACACAAGGGATCGCAGAAAAGAACAGGAAAAAACCGCCGCCGCATTTGTTGACGTTATACGCACTCTGGCGGCATCTTCCGAGCGCCTTGCCGACCTTGAAAGCTATTTGTCACAGCATTTTGACAAATGGCTGAGGGATTACGCAAACACACCCGAAGGGCTTGTATACGAGCTCCGCGGGTTTGCTGAAATGGAAATATAAGGGGGATGGCAATATGAAAACTCCCATCGCCGTATTATTTACCGCACTTGCCGTTGTGCTTGTCCTGCTTGCGTTCTGCGTGGATCTGTTCGGGGCCGCTCTCGTAGCCCTTGGCCGTCTCGACGGTATAGCCTGGCTTGCCACCGTGTCAGCTCTGACCGTCTGTTCCGGCGGTTGTTATCTCATTGGCCGCCAGCTTTAAAACACGCCCCGCCCATTGTGACGGGGCTTTTCTTTTGCCCTCTGCCGCATTTGCAGAGCGGGGGCTATAGCTATACGCCAAAGCCGTCAAAATGCGTCTTGCGCCCTCTCAGAGCTTTACAGCGGCACTGTAACGCCCTCGCCTCTACTGCACACATATCGCCAAATCGCCTGTAATGCGTTTTAAGCGGCTTTTGTGTTTGGGCGCATAAACTATATAGGCAGACCGCAAAAATGCGTCCTGCGTAATCGTAGCGCAAAAGAAGCACAAATAAAAGCCCCGCCCTGCCTGCGTTTGCAAGCGGAGCGGGGGGAGACGGCGACGGAAGGAGGTGCGCCGCCGTAAGATGGGGGGCGTTTTAATGTCAGCCAAGGTCAAAGTCGCTATAGTCGCCATAGTTGCCAAGGCTTTCCAAAGTCGCCAAAGTCGCCGGAGTTGTTATAGTTGCTAAAGTCGCCAAGTGCGGCATAGTCGCTTTATAGTCGCAAGCCATAGTCGCCATAGTCGGAAGTCGCCGTAGTCGCTATAGTCGCTCGACACCGAAAGTCGTTAGTCGCCAACGGTATAGTCGCCGTCATCGAGCGGTATGTCCGAGAGCTTGTCTTGTAGTTGCTTGAGGTCGGATTCTGCTCCAAGCGGTTGCCTGGGCTCGACGATGACATCCTGTGTGTCCTTGTATCCAAACATGTTCTTGCCGAGGAATATTCCCGAAGCTGGGTTAACCTTGCCGTTCTGCATATAGTCGACCCATAGTTCCTCAAGCATTGTAACGGCCTTTTTTATCATGTGATGGTGTGTTTCACTTCTCAAATCCCCGTTTTTCCAATTTATCACCGTTCTCCTGTCCACACCAAGCCAATTTGCCATACCGATCATGTTAGGTTTGCGGTCGTTTTCGATGCAATGTGTGAAGTATTCCTTTATACGGTTTTCGACCTGTTGTGGGTCGGCTATGTCGATGGGCGGCAGGTCCCAAGATACCATTGCATAGCGCAGATAGCGGGCGTTGTCGCCGGGCTCACAGTTTTCTGCGCCGAAGTTTGCAAGGTCGGGACGGTTACGTTTACGCTTGACGATCTGCTTGGCGTCGGAATCGGTGATGGGAGAGTCGGGCGGATTGATAACGTCGGGGGCGGGTTTTGCAGCGGGCTTTTTGGGTTTAGCCGTAGATGATGTTTTGGGCGTGTTGGGCATTTTGATATGACCTCCTTAAGGCTTCAAATTGTGGGGATTTATAATCGTCGGGGATGCAGGAATAAACGGGGACAATGCGGGGCGTGACAGAGCGGACTGTGCCGTCGGAGCCGACGTCGCATTCTATTATCCAGCCGCCCGTGGCAACGGATATGCCTTTGCCTCGGGTAAAGGGCGTTTGCGATTGATAGCAGCCCGTCTGAAAGACGTGGACGTTGCGGTGAAAGATATATTCGAGCTTGTGATAATGGCCGATAGCAAGAATGTTGGGCTTGGTATCGGGGTCCATTGCTTCGACTATCTTTTGGGGCTTGTAGGACAAGGCGTAAGCCGTACCGTCCCAAGGGTGGCGAAGCTCAAGGGTGCAGTTTGGGGTGAGCTCCACAACGGCACAGTCTCGGCCAAGATAGACCATGTCGGGGCGGCGAGAGGCGATAGCCTTGCCTATATCCATTCCCGCACGTTTGTAGAGGCTGGCATCGTGATTGCCGGTAATGAAGTAGGTGGTGATACCGTCACGCTTGGGATAGACGGCGGCGATTTCGTCGGCGTGGTCGTCTGCGCCCTGGGTGTAGCATTCGTATTGATGCCCTGGGCGCATTTGCTCACCATCGTCAATATCGCCGGTGTGAAATACTGTAGAGATGCCAAGCTGTTGGCACTTGTCGTAAAAGGCGTGAAGGTGGGTGAGCTGTGTGTACTTGGAATTGATCTGCGTGTCGCCCATCAAGCCGAAGCGGATAGTCTTGCAGCCGTCCCAGACTTGGGCGTGACGCTCGGGCACAAGGTTTTGCAGGACCTCATGTGGGGCATCTTCGTCGCCGTCATACCCGGCGATTTCGTAGTCGTGCAGCAGATTGCGCACACGTGTACGAGCCGCCTCAAGATTTGGTGCGCCGATTTCTTTAAAAAGCCGTCGGGCAATGGTGCGCTTTGGTGTGCCGGATATGTAGAGCTCGATTGCTTTTTCTTTCCATGTTTGCATATAGTCACTCCTTTGTAGTGTTTTTAATCGACCAAGGCGTATTGACTAATTCGGGGTGTTTTATCTCCATCTGCAACGCCCAAAGCAGATTCCACACAGCGGCGACAAGATGGGGCTCGTCCGTCCAGCCGTCAAGATATTTTGCAAGGTGCCTTGCCCCGCTGTCGCAAAGGCTCGATGTTGGTATGCCCTTGTCTACGTTGTGTTCGCCGTATTTCTTTGCGCCGTTCTCGCAGTGCTTGGAGACCTCCATAATCGCCGCCCAGGGTAAAAGGTCCATGCGGCCTTTCCCGTCGTGCATATCACGTATAGCCCCTGTGCTAAACTCGGTGCGCTCTCCGCTGTCGCTTATCATCCGACGTCCCCCTTTGTGTTTTGGATCTGCACAAGCAGCTTATATAAGCCGTAGAAAGAGCAGGGGTCTGTTCCGGTCTTGGCGTGTATCTTGATAAGCCGTGCTCGGATAGTACATTCACTTACGCCAAGCTCAAGGGCCGTGCGCAGTTTGTTCATGTTGTTTTTAGCATAAGCTTTTAAGATCGCCGTGTCGGGTATGTGTTTTTTTGTTTCTGTCATTAACCTTTCCCCCTTATTCATCTTAAAATCAAAGTTATTCATCTTGGGATTTTTTATCGTGAATTTCTCCGTCCATTTTTGCGCCGCAGGCGGGGCAAAAATTAAACGATTCGCTTTCCGTACAATCCCAATCGCAACGACCACAAACCGAGCAACAATAAGCCATATCATAGCGATCTATCTCTTCTGCTTCTTTTTGGTCAATCCAATGTCCGTGCTTCACAGCATCACGCTTTCCGTCCTCGTAGCCGTTGCGGTATGCCTGCTCTATTGCGTCGGTGTTGTTCATTGTGGTTCACCCCTCTTTTACAAAAACCACTTATATCCACGCAACGGCGGTCTATCGGGTCTTTTTTCCTTTACGATGTTTTGTAACTCGGTTACGATTGGTATCGCTTCTGGATAATCTCTAAAACATTCAGCCCTTTCTTTCTCCGTCGCGTGAGGACACAAAGAACACCCATCACGATGTTTTTTCTTCTTTTTACCAAAGTCATAGGAGTAGTGCGGTGAATAAAGGCACGGCTCGTGTTCCTTGCAAAGGGCTGTTGCCATTTCTTCAGTTATTTTTTCCTCACAAAGAATAGACCTCTTGTGTTCGTTAAGTTGCTTAAATCGTGCGGTTTCATCACAAGCAATGCCAATGCTCAAATAATCATATTCTCCTACATCACAAGAATCGCAAGCTCTCAATTTTCCGTCACGCTTAAATCCGCATTTACCCTTTTCTATACAAGGGAATCCGAAAATCTGTCCCTTGTATTTTCCGCTTTTTGCCTCGTGTGTCACATATTCGCAATAAGTAAGCCCACCTTTCGCAAAATAAACTTCTGCACCGAGCGAACGGAAATACTCTGCCGTCGTCATTATAAATTCGTAATGTCGTTTCAAAATGAGCGGAATTTCATTTGTGAGCACAGGGATATAGCAAACGATTTTAACTTTGTCTCCCCTTTTGATATGCTCCATAACAGCACAAGTGCTATCTTTTCCCCCGCTCCATCCGACCTTGACTACGTTCATCATTCCGCACCCCCTTATTTTTCGGACAATACTTTGTCCCCTCAAACTCTACAAAGCTTCTCCACGGCGGCATAACAGACCAGTCGATGTTGTCGTAATGCCTTTCGCATTTTTTGTTTTCACACTTTCTGTTGCTACAAAAGGATATGTCTTGATTTGCCATTACTCCCCACCTCTTTCTTTTGGTGTGCGTGTGTTCCAATCTTCTCTTGCTTTCGTTTCGTCTGTCCTGCTACCACCCATTGCAGAACATTTTGAACAATACACTTCATATTGAGTGTTCCATAAGCCGTCTTTGCGATGTGTTGTTCTCACGAAAACATAATTGCTCCCACAAAACGGACAAGGTAATAATTCAGCCATCACCCCTCACCGCCTTTCTCTTTCTTGCTAAATCCACCACAATATCTCGGTCTGCAAAAGGCTTGACTTGTTAACGACTTATGCAATTCGTTCAAATAATCGCACATTATAATATCGTATTGAGTAATCACCTTGCAATGCTTACACTTTTCGCACTTTGCTTTCTTATTCATTACTCCGCACCGCCTTTCAATAATTCGGGGTTGTCGTGGATGTTGCCGATAACTTCGGGGTCTGCATTATAAATCACGCTTTTTGTTAATCCCAAACTAAAACGACGGTCTTTTCCAAAGACAAAAAAGCCGTTTCCCTGTGAGTGCCTTTCTGCATATTCAACCGACCAAACCGTTTTTATTTTTCTCCCTGTAAGTTTGCAAATACCGCACTCTTTGACGGTTTCTCTAACGGTTACGGAAAGTATATCCCCCTCAAATATCTTCTTGCCGTTCTTGTCGGTTAAGCCCGTGTATTGTCCTATGGTTTCGGGAGCGACAAGGTGCTCTTCATATTCAAATTCTTCACTATTCCAAAATCTAATTAACACATAACCATCTTGAAATATAGGAGAGCCATATATCCATTCACCGTTGTCAGTTCGTTTACCTCTAAACAAAATCTCTCTCATTCCTCCACGCCGCCTTCCGATTGTTCTTTGGGTATAAACTGTTCTCCGTTTATACAACTTCGCCACACTGGGCAAAAATCAATATCCAAAATATCGTCCTCGTCTGCCGATTCTAACCGTTGGCAGTTTTCGCAACACACTTTCATTCCTCCGCACCGCCTTTCTCGGTTGGGTGGTCTTGAACAATCTCCAAATTTTGCATTATGCCCTTTTCAAACCATTCTTTGCCTGTCGCAAAATGCTTTCCGCTTGACATATCAAGAATGGAATAAAACTTTTGTCCGCTGTCCTCAAATTCTCCATCAATGACAAACAAAGCACCATTTATTTTGCTTTTCAGCGTTGTGCCTTTCATTTCCCCTCATCTTCCTTTCTCAGTCCACCCTGCGGACTTCTGCGTGGAGTATCTTCTCCAACCTGCGCCGGAGATGTTCTTCTGCCACGTCAAGTCCCGATTCGCAAGCCTCACGCTTGAAGGTCTCGGCCATTCCCTCCAGAGCGTTTATAAACCTTGTACCACGGTCTATGCCGAATCCAAATCCTTCGTTGAGGGCGACGAGCGCAAGGGCCGATACGTGCCGTGTTGCTCGGTCGTAGGCTGCCTCTTCCACTTTGTTCAGCATTGCCGTGCGCTTTGCAAGGTATCCGTTTATCTTTCCCATATCTTTCCTCCTCCGATTAAAATGGCAACTCTTCTTGATCTGCACTTACCTCGTACCACGTCGGGCGCTCTTGCCAGCCGTAGCACTTTTGGTCTTGTTCGTGCTCCTCGGTTATTCGCTTGGTACTTTCCGAGTAGATCATATTGAGCGGTCGGTCGACTATCAGCTTGCCGTTGATACGATTCTTGGTCACCTGCAACTGTCCTCGGCTTGTGCCGTCGGCCGTTTTCAGACGGCTGTATATCAGTACGGTGTCTACTCGGTTTGTGATATCGCCCGAGCCGGCAACGGAATCGTTTGTCAGCGTCCCCGCCATCTCCTTTCGGGGATGGGCTACAAGCAACACCACAATGTTGTATCGCACCGCTATAAGCTTCAGCTTTCGGACAAACTCGCTCTGGGCTCGGTAAAAATCATCCTTTGCGCCTACGTCCATTGCCGTCATAAGATTGTCGATGCAGACCATATTTACCCCGTAGCGGACTACCGCATCCTCAACCGTTTGTAAAAGCTCCTCGGTCTCGTCCTCGTATATCGCCTCGTTGTCGTAAAGCAATGCCAGGGGCCGATACCAACGATTTATCTTATCCTGCACGTCCGGCTTGATGCGGTATGCCGGTCTTTCGTCGGTGCCGCAGTTTATTACACCCTCGGCACCCGCCGCCTGGAAGTCTATCCAGTTTTTAAAGTGGCTTGCCGTAAGCTCTCCCGAATAGGCAAGCACACGGTTGCCTTGATTTATTGCCTCAAGGATAAGCTGACCCATAAGAGTACTCTTTCCCTCGCCCCTTCGACCCGTGAGCAGTATTACCTGGCCGTAGTAAAATCCGCCGATAACACTGTCGAGCCGTCCTATTCCCGTTTTGATCCTCGGCAGCGTAGAAAAGTCTATGCTCTCCACGTCGGCAAGCCGCTTGACGTGAGGGATGATATATTCCACAGCGCGAGAAAAGCTGTCAAGCAATACGTCCTTGCCGTATTCACGAAGGATATCGTTTGCATCCTTAAGGCCGTAGTAGTTCTCGGGCGGTATGTAGAACACCGGCAACTTAAAACTTTTTGCTATCTTGTCAACAAGCGTTATTTTGCCGTTCTCCGAATCGCCCATCACTATCACCGACGAAAACTGCATCACCCAGTCGTAGCAGGCCGAGACCCAAGTAAACGAGCTGCAGCCGTTGGGAACGCTGACGGCGTTTTCTATGCCGCACTCGGCAAGCGATAGAGCATCTATCTGTCCCTCGGTTATCACAAGCGGCTTGTCGGTGTTCCTTGCCTCACGCATACCGAACAAAACGGGCTGGGTGTCCTTCTCAAACCACTCCTTATTCCGATCAATGCCCTTGCGGAATCTTGCGTTGCGGTACTTGACCGTTACAAGCTCTCCCCCGGCGTTGTAAAACGGAAACACAAGGATGTTTTCGTTGTCCTTTTGCACCGTTATCTGATAGCGGTTGCAGACCTCTTCACCTATCCCTCGCTCTCCCAACAGCTTCACCGCCGCAGGGCGCACGTCTATGGGCTTTTGCGGAAGCCGTCTGTATTCCTTCGGCTCTACTCCGAAATCCAGCGCATACCCCATATCCCGTGCAAGGGTCACAAAGTGTCCCTGCTTTCCGCAGGAGGAGCGCAAACAGTTATACGCTCCGCTTTTTTTGTTGACCGCAAAGGTATAAGTGTCTCTGTGCGCCCCGCCGTGACAATAGGGGCAATACTTGAATTGCACCTCGTCGCCGTCTTCCTTGGTCTCGGCCCCTACGATTCCGGCAAGCTTGCGGAGGTCATCAATATTAAACTCATATTTCACTCCGCTCGCCTACCATTCCCAGTCTCTCTCTACCTTCGGCGCAAACGTATCGTCGTTTCCCGAAGGGAGGGCGGAGCCTATATTATTCTTTTCATTCTTATATTCTTTATATGTTCTTATATTCTTTGATTGGTGTTGTTTGACTGTTACTTGACTGTTACTTGACTGTTGTTTGACTGTCGTTTTGTCTGTTGGGACGTCTTGGTACATGCTATAATTTAATATGGTAAATAGGGAATATTTGGGGTATGCGGTGTGTGTTATTTCCCCTGTTAATTTTAGATGTTCAACGGCCACACGCACCGCCATTGGCGTAAGTTTTAGTGCACTTGCTATTTTGGGATAGGAGCTTACCAACTGCCCCCTATGCACCGTTATCTTTTCGAAGTCGTGATCCTCGATATTGGCGTTCAACAGCAGATGCAGAAACACCCTCATTGTGTTGGCGTTTGTGTACCATCGCCAGCGTTGTA
>JAZURO010000054.1:0-2420 GCA_045606265.1 Eubacteriales bacterium | reverse complement strand
ATACTACCGCCACTCTAACGGCTTTGCGGCTAAAGCTATTGAACAGCTCTACGCCGAGTGCCGTAAGTACGGCGGCATCGTAACCGCCATGACACAGCACCCCAAGTCAGTACTGTCCTCACCGGCAGCTGAATCTATGCTCGCTAACTCACAGTTCATAGTAGCCTTCGAGCTTGACGGCGACAACGTGGGCGCTGTAGCTGACCGCTTACAACTTAACGAAAACCATAAGAAGCTTTTAATATCAAGCAACGTGGGCGAAGCGGTGTTGCACTCTATGAATAACACTATCTCCGTCAGATACAAGTTCCCTAAAAACAACCCAGTATATAACACCTTGACGACGGATATTAAAGACAAAATTTAGGAGAATACACCAATGAAGCAATCGGCGAATTACGTGAGCAAAAGCAGACGTTTTATACGGCTGAAGACATCAATAGCAGTAGCAATATTTCTTTTTCTCATTGAAATCTTGGCTATATGGAGCTTTGGTTCCTTCAGCGTATTACGTCCGGGGGAGAGCGCCTTTTTACGGTTCTCGCTATGGTTCAGCCATCTTTCTACGCCACTCTTACCGTTAAGTATTATGAAGGATTATATCCTTGACAAGCTGTGGATCTGCGCTCTCGTCAATTTGGTGTTGATACTGATTCTGTGGCTAAGTTCACGCCGGCGCAGTAACTACCGTGATGTCGAGGAAGGGAGCGCTCATTGGGCGTTTTGGAGAGAGCTTAAACTGTTTCGCAAAAAGGAAAACAATCAGCCCTTGGCTGAAGCCGTGTATATGACTAAAGAGGCAGACTTACCCAACGGCAACGTCCTTGTCGTAGCAGGACCGGGCGAAGGTAAGTCCTTCAGAATGTTAACGCCGGCAATTATCCAAGCGTGCCGTGACGGGTACGAAAAGCCGTCTATGATCATCACCGACACCAAGGGGGCGCTGTTCAGAGAGACGGCTAAGCACGTTATGAATCAGGGGTTAAAGGTGAGGGTATTAAACCTCACCAACCCCAAGTATTCCTGGCAGTACAACCCTCTCTGTTGCATACACCAAGCACGTCTGCAGACAGAGCTTGCGTCCTTAGTGCGTTGCTTTATCGCTAACACCCGTGATGTCGAGACAAACGCCGGTGACGCTTTTTGGGAGGACACGCTTTACTTCCTGCTGATGTCTGTTTGGGCGTATCAATGCACGTACCAAACCAACCCTGTCACCAACGCCATCGAGACTAAGGCTATGTACCGAACCTTAGAGCTGATACGTGGCTTGAGGCTTGATTCAAACGGTAAGCTAAGTCCCGATTGCGAGTATTCAATCATAGTGGACCACATAAGGGAAGAAAACCCTCTCCACATAACCGTTACGTCCTTCGACAGCTTGACCGCCGCCGCACCCGAAACAATACAGTCCGTTGTTATCACAGCTATAGCGAGGCTTGCGGTGTTCGGTGAAGAAGCGATAGAGCTGTTAACCATGGACGACGAGCTGGATATAGACGGCATCTTTGAAGAGCCGACGGCTTTGTACCTTAACTTCGAGGTCGGCTCTGCTTACAAGGTTATCGCCGCCATGTTCCTTGAACAATGCTTCGCCTCTGCGTATTACATAGCAGACACCAAGCACGGTGGCCGCCTTCCCTTGACTTGCAAGATGTTCCTTGACGAGATTGCAAACATCTGTAAGTTTCATTCTCTCCCGGAACGGTTATCCACCGCCCGAAGCTACAACATCGAGATTACCCTATGCCTACAGGCGTTGCAACAGCTTGAGAAGCTTTACGAGGGAAGCGACCAAACCATAATCAACAACTGCGCTGTGTTCGCTTACCTCGGCTGTTCCGAGCCTGACACCCTTGAGCGTATCAGCGATATGCTCGGCAAGACTACCATTGACGAGGTAAGCGAGAGCCGTAACTACGGCACGCAGGGCGGCGGTTCTTCAAGCGACAGAAGAACGGGCAGACCGCTTATGACAAAGGACGAGCTTCTTACGATGAACCGAGAAAACTCTGTCCTGGTCATTCGTGGGCACAATCCTATTTACGCCCCCAAGTGCAGGACTGAGAAATGGTCGGAATACAAATATCTCGGTGGCAGAAACAAGAAAAACAACGTAGACATAAGCGCACTTTGCGCCGATATGTATAATCGCCACAAAGAAGCTTATGACGCAGACAAGATAGTTCGCATCGAGCGGATCCGACGCTTAGCTCAGCTTAAAAAATAACAGCAAGGAGAAATAAAAAATGAAAAAGACTCTGATTGCATTAACTTTAGCTTTAACGCTTTGTATAACCGCTTGTAGCGGTAGCTCCGAACCCGTAGACAAGGACAGCCCTGCGCCCAACAGCTCTGAAGCGGTAAGCGAAGCTCTCTCTGAAGCATCAACGGAAGACAGCTCCGAAGCGGAAAGCTCC
>JAZURO010000053.1:0-6140 GCA_045606265.1 Eubacteriales bacterium | reverse complement strand
TAAAATATTTGACAAATAATTAACAAAAATACTTGATTTTTATGAACATTTATGCTATACTAACCACGGTAAACAAAAACTTAACAAAGGAGTAAATAAAAATGGGACATTTAACCGGTAAAACAGCGATAATCACAGGTGCAGGTTTTGCGGCTCTTTCTGACGGAAGATGCGGTTCAATCGGCTACGGTATCGCAACAGCTTACGCAAAAGAGGGTGCAAACCTTGTAATCACGGGCAGAAACGTAGCAAAGCTCGAAAAGGCAAAGGAAGAGCTTGAAAAGAACTATGGCATCAAGGTTCTTGCCATAGCTGCTGACATCAGCGCAGGTGCTGACAACGAAGCAACAGCAAATATGGTAGTATCAAAGGCGGTTGAGGCATTTGGCAGAGTTGACGTTCTTATCAACAATGCACAGGCATCCGCATCAGGTGTTACAATCGAAAATCACACAACAGAGCAGTTCGATCTTGCTATGTACTCAGGTCTTTACGCAACATTTTATTATATGAAGGCCTGCTATCCTCACCTCAAAGAGACAAAGGGATCAATAATCAACTTTGCATCAGGCGCAGGACTTTTCGGAAACTACGGTCAATGCTCTTACGCAGCTGCAAAAGAGGGTATCCGCGGTCTTTCACGTGTTGCTGCAACCGAATGGGCTAAGGACGGCATTAATACAAACGTAATTTGTCCTCTTGCCTGGACAGCACAGCTTGAAAACTTCCAGAACGCATATCCTGAGGCGTTCAAGGCAAACGTAAAGATGCCTCCTGCAGGACATTTTGGTGATTCCGAGCTTGAAATCGGACGTGTTTGCGTTCAGCTTGCTCACCCCGACTTCAAATATCTCAACGGTGAAACACTCACACTTGAAGGCGGTATGGGACTTCGTCCTTAATTCTTAACAAAAGAGCTATCCGATTTACTAACAAAAAAGCAAAAAACAACCCTCGCTTGTTTTCAAGCGAGGGTTTTGTTATTTTAAGTTAAAGGTAAAAGCTCGCTGCTGCCCTGTGAGCTGAGCTTTATAAGAACGCCGTCGGTGCAATAAACCTTGTAATTACCCGTTTTGCGATCCCATTTTCTGTGTTTTTTTATCGCCTGCCACTGTGCTTTGGTGCCAAGGTACATAATGCTTGTGAGTGCGGGACACTCGCCAAACGCCTCGCTGCCGATTTTTCTTACGCTTTCGGGGATAACAACGGTTTTAAGTGATTCGCAATCCTCAAACGTCTTTTTGGGAATTTCGGGAATGTTGCAGGAGAGAACAACTCTCTTTATATGCTCCTGATTTTCAAACGCATATTTGTTAATCTTAGCGATCTTCACGTTTCCGATAGTTTCGGGAACCGTGAGCTGATCTCTGCGGTACTTATTTCCGTAAACACCGACGATTGCAAGATCCTTTTTGCCCTTGCCGAACTCAACGATAAGATCGTCGCAGGTGGTATATCTTCCGTCGGGGCAGTAGTAGAAGAGTGCTCCCTCAACAACAACCTCATAGTTGTTTGTGTGAGTGTGAGATATCTTTCTTTCATTGAAATCAAGCACCATAGCGCAGTCATAGAAGGAATATCCACCCTCTTTTATTGTGAGGTGAGTTGAGTTCGTTTTGTCACTGCCAAGAACTTTTCCTTCGGCATCAACCACTTTATAGCTTTCTGATTTGTAACCGAAATGGCAGTATATCTCGTCATTTACCTTATCGTAATCGTAGGCGATTACTGCGTGGCCATCTGCTCCGTCTCTGTTGGAGATGCAAAGCAATACGGGGTAGCCCTTTCTGATATATCTTATAGCATAGCTTCTGATATCCTCGCCCGTTCCGTCGTCGGAAGTTTTTGTGTGAATATCAAACTCGGTGCCTTTAACGTCGGCAACCTTTTTAAGATAGTAATTTGCGATTTTCTTTAACTCTTTTACTCCGTTTATTCCAAAAGCATCTTTAACGGTATCGTTCTCGTCGTCGGGAACGTCAACAACGTGCTTTTTAAGACCGATACTCATCAATTGTTCGTGGAGATGAGTATTTTTTCTCTTATTTATCTCTGCGATGTACTCTTTATAGGTCACCTGAGAGGGATCGAACGGGGGCTGATAGAACTTTGTTCCGGGGGATTCTTTAAGGTTGGGATTGTTGTGAGAGATCGTAACCTTATCGAAGCGTCTTGGAACTATCTTATCGCTGAGGATCGTATCGTAATAAGAGAGGAGCATTGAGAGTGCAACGTAGCCGCAGGTTCCCTGGCTGTTGTTGCCGAAATTGGTGTGAAGGTTTTTGAAGTAGGTCTGAACGTAGGTGTTCTTTTTGGAGTTAACCTTTCCTCTGAATCTGAAAATTTCTTCCGAATCCTCATCGCCGTCAAGGCCCTCGCTGCGTCTTATACCGATTGCAACATCGTCGCTCTTTTCGTATTCTGCGTCAAAGTCGGTCGTTACAAGTTTCTTTATGCCAATCATAAGAAGCAAGGGCAAAAGAGCAAGTGCGCTTACAAATGCAAAGTAAACCACAATGCAAATTAAGTATTCAATAACTGTCATTGTGCCGCCGCTTGTCAAAAATGCGTTGTGCAACAATGAGTAGATGGGTGTATCACTTGGATAATGGCGGCTGATAGAGAACATACTGATCTTCTGCCAGGGAAAAATGAGATGTGCAAGCTCGTTAAAGGAAATTGCAATACCCACAACCATTGCAAAAACGGGCAACGCCTTTACAAAGGTTTTGATTTCGATTCTCACCTGCTGTGAAACGAGAATGAGAACTGACAAAGCGATAATCGTTGCGTTAAAGAGCATATTGTAAACGTTCAAGCCGACAGTTGAAACAAACAAGCCGGGCGCAAACATTCCAACAAGGCCTGCAAGAAGACCGTAGGTAGCAAAGTAAGATTGCATATTTTTGTTTATGTTTCCCGAGGTTGCGCCAATGAAAAGACCTATAACGGCGGGAATGGACATAAAGTGCCAGGGGAAGCTGTTCCAGTCGTAAACAAACTCAACTACGGGCTCATATACGAAGTTTGTAACTATCATCTTATATAATCCGACGATCATAAGACCGAGAGATGCCACAAGAACGGCATTACTTACGTTTTTAATGATTTCTTTTTTCCAGAGTACGCACAAAACAACTGCTGCCACAACGGTGAGTGCAATCCAAACGATATGGAATATGCCCATATACTGAGGGGGACTTGTCTGTGTATCCAAAAATCTCAAAATGTTTTGAATGACCTGCATTTTTTGCTCCTTTTTATATACAAATATAGATATAATATACCATCATCTATTTTATCACTATTTTAAGAAATATGCAATAGTTTTTTTGAAATTATCAAAATTATATTTTCACATTACTCACTTCGACCGATTTTTTATCAAAATAAGTGTAAAATTGAATAAAAAATATAAAAAAGGACACAAAAAAATGGAAAATCAGGAAACATTAAAAGCAAAAATTGAAAAAAAGAAGGAATTTAAGCTGAACAAGAGGGAGCTTATTTTGGACAGTCTGAGAGCAATAGGGTTTTGCGCCCTGGCGATTTTGCTTTCAAGCAAGCAGATGATGTTTGAAACGTATCCGTTTGCGTTTGCGTTGCTTGCGGCTTCAATAAGGGAGACCCCATTTGTTCTGATTGGAATTATGGCAGGTGCATTTGCCAAGGAAAACCCCTCACTTATGATGCTTGTCGGCGCTTGCACGGTGGTTGCACTGAGGATAATAACCCGCTTGTATCTTGACAAGACCGAAATAAGACACAGGGCAAAGGATGGCGGTACAGAGGTGTTTGCAAATCTCTTTTCAGAGCACGCATATCTTCGCATAATGAGTGGCGCGCTCGGTGTTTTTGTTATCGGTGTTTGGAGAATAATTGAGGGTGGATTCAGATTTTACGACCTTTTTGCCTCAATTTTTTATCTTGTGCTTACGCCCCTTTCAACGTACATTTTTTCTTGGTATTTTAAGATAAGCGAACAAAAAAGGTCAGAAAAAAGGGCGTTTTCAATCACTCCCTTTGAGGAAAGATTTTACTGTATATCGTGCATTTGTATTGCCTGCGCACTTATTTATTCGCTTGACAATTCAAGCTTTATCGGAATAAACGTGCCCGTTTTCGTTGCCGTTTTCTTAACTCTGTATGCGTGCAGAAGGGGAATACTTTACGGAATAGTTGCGTCCCTTTTGCTCGGTGTATCGTATATGCCCATCTATGCGCCTGCGTTTGCGTTTTGCGCCATCGCCTACGTTTCAATAAGCAAGCTATCCCTTTTCGGCGGGGCAGTTGCGTCCTGCATTTCGGGACTTATCTGGACGGTCTATGCGGGCGGAACGTTCACACTTGCAAGTATGTTTCCCGCACTCTTTGCCTCAACAATGCTCTTTTGCACCGCAGAGAGAATAAATATTTTTGAGGATTTTGAAAACTATTTTTGGGGTGAGGAGACAAAAGAGGATAATTTCTCACTTAACAGCGTCATTTCCGAGAAGAAAAGTAGCTTTCAGGAGGAGAAAATTCGCTCAATATCGGAGTCCTTCTCGGCACTTTCGGAGATATTTTACAATCTTTCGTCAAAATTGAAGCGCCCGACGGTGCTTGATCTTCGTGCCATTTGTGAGGAGAGCTTTGAGTCGCACTGTGCCGACTGCGAAAACAGGGATATGTGCTTTGGTGCAGAGTACGATTCCACACTTGAAGTTATGAAAAAAATAACGGTACAGCTTCACACCTCAGGTCTTGCCGACGAAAAGAAGCTGCCTGAATATTTCAAAAGAAAATGCCCAAAAATTAAGGAGTTAAAAGAGGACATCAACAAATCCTGCGCAATTGCCACCAAAAAGGCGTTTCTGAATGAGAAAACCGAGATTTTCGCCTTCGATTATGATGCGATTTCATCAATTCTCAATGATGCGATAAGCGAGAACGAGGAGGAGTTCAAAATTGATGCTTCAATGGGCAAAAGAATTGCCCACGCAATCGCAGAGGAGGGCTACGGCGAGCATAACGTTACCGTTTTTGGCAAGAGAAAGCTGCGAATTTTTGCCCGTGGACTTGACCTCAGCGACAAAAGCTCCGATATTTCAAGTCTTAAAGCTCGGCTTGAAGAGGTGAGCCGAGTTGCGCTCACCGACCTCAGCTTCGAGCTTTCATTCGGAAGTGTGAATATGCAGACCGAGGCAAGACGTGCCTTCTCGGCAGATGCTGCGTTTGCCACTGCGGCAAGCGACGGAGAAAGCATTTGCGGTGACACCGTCAGTGTTTTTGAAAACAAGAACGATTACTTATATGCTCTCATCAGCGATGGAATGGGAACAGGGAACACAGCTGCGCTGACAAGCGAGATGTGTAACGCCTTCCTTCGCAATATGCTCACTGCGGGAAATCAGATGGAGACCTCACTCAGAATGTTGAACAGCGTTCTGCGTGCGCACGGTTCAAAAAGCGAAACCGAATGCTCTGCGACCATTGACCTTTTGCAGCTCGATCTTTATTCGGGTGCGCTGACCTTGGTTAAAAGCGGCGCCGCACCCACCTTTGTTATCAGGAGAGGAAACGTGTTTAAGCTCGCTTCACCCTCGTTTCCGATTGGTATTCTGCGTGCGCTTGATGCTAAGCAGATCGATATTGCCTGCGAGGACGGGGATATTATTGTTATGGTGAGCGACGGTGCCCTCCGGGGCGGCGACGACTGTGCTTACCTCATCGAGATGCTCCGTGACAGAGAACTTGCCCGTGAATTACCCTCAAAAATTGCCGATAGAATTATAAGACGTGCAAAGGCAGAGAGCGATTTGCCCTCCGACGATATTTCCGTCGTCGTCGTTAAAGTTAAAAAAGAACTTTGCAATTGGTGAGATTTTTTTGAAGTTACCGACTGAAAACATGGGGGCTTTTTTGAAAAGTTACAAAATAAGAATGTGGGGGCTTTTTTGCAAACCCGCCCCCACGCCCCCGAAAAACTTTAATAGATTTTTATTGTGTAGCCATAGAGTTTGTGCTGACTCGACTTGATTTTGCGCAAATCGAGCATTGAAATTCTGCGAATATTCAATGCATTGTTATTTTCGTGTATGAACACGAATAAACCTCGATTTGCTACTGCTTATTGTAGCCGTGAATTTCGATTGTGTCGA
>JAZURO010000052.1:0-23859 GCA_045606265.1 Eubacteriales bacterium | reverse complement strand
AGCTCAGGCAGTGGATACGTTGGCGGTGTTGGCGGAGCAGCAAAGGATGCTAAGGGTTCACGTTCAAACTGTGTAAACTACGGTAACATCAGCGGAACAGATTATGTTGGCGGTGTTTTCGGACAAATCACGGCAACAACAACAAATTGCTATAGCTACGGAACTGCAAAATCATCAGGAAATAATGTCGGTGAGGTTGTTGGTTCAGGCGATTCTTACTTAGTATATACAGAATAATAAAAATATAAATAACAGGTGAAGATTTCTTCACCTGTTGTTTTTTGAATTAGATGACATATGATCGTATTAGTACTTGTCAAAAATAGCTATTTATGATATAATAAATAAAAACTATGATTGGAGTATGTTATGTCGGAATTGTTTTATAAAAACACTTGTAATTGGTCAAAAGTGTATGCAGTTTTTGGAAAAAAACGAGAGGAACTGACATATATTGATGCCGACGGTGATTATTTGCTGGAATATGACAGCGACAAATATACAAGCATTTATTTTGAAAATGAGATAGGCGAAAAAACAGGTATTGTTTACCCGGGAAAGCTCCCAATTGGTGTTGAATACAAGAAAAATGAGGGTATGGGTAAGAAATTAACTTACTTATTTGCCAAAGATATTGAAAAAACGGGCAGGGTAGAAAACTACAATCTTTATGACGAAAAGAATCTTGCACACAGAGAAGATAAAAGTAAAAAGATCAGTGTTTTTGTTCCTTCCACATATGATAATCAGACCAAGCACGATATTTTGTATTTTTTTGATGCTCAAAATCTTTTTGCCGCAGCAGGAGAATACACAAATAACGGTGATCCATACGGCTCGTGGCAGCTTGATATAGTACTGAGTGAAATTAACCGTAAATATAAGAAAAATATTATTGTTGTAGCTATTGATAATGCCGATAAATACAGAGATCAGGAGCTTTTTATGAATCCCATATCTTTTGGAAAATTAGCACCCTTGGCTACTGCATTGCCTGACGAAGATTATTCAAAAGGTCAGCTTGATAATCTTGACGATTTTATAAAGCAGACTCTCCATCCTTTCATAAAAGAAAAATACTGTGTAAAAGAGGATAATATTGGCATTGGCGGAGCATCAATGGGCGGTATCGCAGCATTCTACTGCGGACTTCGTGAGATTGGCTTTTACAGTTACGTTCTTTCATATTCTCCTGCTTACGGACTTTATGAAATGAGTGCTTTCGATAGTTGGTTTTCGAGTAAGAATTTCTATAATGATAGTGAAAAACTGCCTAAGATTCATATTTATTGCGGTGAAGGAGATCCTCTTGAAAGATTGCTTGTAGCTTCTTCGAAGGAGATGAAGGGAACACTTGTAAAACACGGTTACCCAGAAGAGAAGATATTTGAAACCTATGATACCCAAAAACCTCACAACGAGGAATCCTGGCGCCTTATCTTAGGTGAGAGCTTTACAAAATTATTGGAATTAAACTAAACTTACAATTGACTTTTTTATGTATTGTTGATATAATTAGTTTATAAATTCTTTTTTCAAAGGAGCATTTATGGAAAAGAAAAGATGGTATAAGGATATGGTGTTCTACCAGATATGGCCGCGCTCGTTTAAGGACGGTGACGGTGACGGTATGGGTGACCTTTACGGAGTTTATGAGAAGCTCGACTATATAAAATCACTTGGGTGCGACGGAATCTGGTTTTCGCCCCTCTATCCCTCTCCCGGGGTGGACTGTGGATATGATATTTCCGATTACTATAATATTGCCAAAGAATTTGGTGGTATGGAAGCTTTTGAAAAAGTTTTGAACGGAGCTCATCAAAGAGGAATGAAGGTGATTATGGACCTCGTAGTTAATCACACAAGCGATCAACACGAGTGGTTTCAAAAGAGCCGTCAAAGAATAGATCCATATACTGATTATTATATTTGGCGTCCTGCAAAGCCGGGAGGAAAGCTTCCGAATAACTGGGATTCACTTTTTGAAGGTAAGGCTTGGGCGTGGGATGAGGTGCGTCAGGAGTATTATATGCATCTGTTTGCAATTCAGCAAGCAGATCTTAATATGGATAATCCTCTTGTCCGTGAAGAAGTAAAGAATATTCTTCGTTTTTGGCTTGATAAAGGCGTTGATGGATTCAGAGAGGATGTCATCACGTTTATTTCCAAGCCCGAAGGATTGCCCGATGACAGATTTATGCCTGCTTCCAAGGGAATATTTATGTTCAATCACGGCCCGCATCTTCATGAGTATCTTGAAGAGTTTAACCGTGATGTGTTCTCAAAATACGATTGTATGACACTTGCCGAGGCACCATTGGTTACTCCCAAGAAGGCGCTTGAGTATATTGATGAAAATAATAATCCGGTTCTTGATATGATGATTCAGTTTTCAACTCAGGAAGCAGATAGCTTTATGACTGACTATTATCATATGCCATTTAATCTTCGCAAACTAAAAAGATGCTATACAAAGTGGCAGAATCAGCTTGACGGTAAGGGATGGAATATGCTCTACATAGAGAATCACGATCATCCAAGAATGGTTTCTCGTTACGGAAGTGAAAAATACAGAGAAGAAAGCGCTATGATGCTTGCGGTATCGTATCTTTTCCAAAAGGGAACTCCGTTCATATATCAGGGTCAGGAAATCGGTATGACAAATTGGTATCCGTCGGATCCGGAAATGTACGAGGACGTTCAGACTCGTTGGCAGTACAACAATGTTGCAACCAATAAATCTCCCGAAAAGCGTTTGAAGAGACTGTGGAACGGTTCGCGTGACTCAGCTCGTACACCCGTTCAATGGAGTTCAGAGGAAAATGCCGGATTTACCACTGGTACACCTTGGTTTTACGTAAACGAAAACTATAAAGAAATTAACGTTGCAGATCAAGAAAAGGACGAAAATTCCGTTTTGAATTTCTACCGTTATGCTGTTAAGCTTCGTAAAGAGCTTTCAAGTGTAAAGAACGGTAATTATAAGGAATACGGCAAGCTCTCCTCATCCTTCTATACTTACTCACGTGAAGATGACAAGGAAAAGCTTCTTATCGTTTGCTCTTTTACGGAAAAAACAAAGAAATGGAAGGTACCCTCGGGATTTGATATTGCAAACGGAGAATTATTGATTTCAAACTATAAAACGCTTGATGGAACGACACTCAAGCCCTATGAAACAAGAGTGTATAGGTGGAAAAAATAGAATATGAAAAAGAAAAAATATATATCAATGCTGCTATTATTTTTAGCAGCATTTTTATGGGGATTTGCATTCGTTGCTCAGGACCTTGTGGCATCAATTCCCCCAATGACTATTGGTATGGTCAGATGGTTTATCGGCGCACTCTTCTTGATACCCATTATTGTAGTTTTTGATAAGTTTACCAAAAACGGAAGAAAGCTGATAAGCAAAAAAGGATTAGATTTTACAAAATCCGAAATAATTGGCGGTATATTGACAGGTATTGTTGTTGCGATTGCATCTATATTTCAGCAGAAGGGAATAAACGAAGGAACATCTGGGGGAAAAGCAGCATTTATCACTGCGCTGTATGTTGTTTTGGTGCCTATATATGCACTTCTTTTAAGAAAAAAAGCAAAGCTTAATGTGTGGATAGCAATAGTCATTGCAGTGGTAGGATTTTACTTTCTTTGTATCAAGGAAGATTTTGGTATAGTTGTTTCAGATGTGTGGATAATAATAAGTGCAATCATATATCCTGTGCAAATTTTGGCAATTGACCATTTTGCACCTAAATGCGATTGCATAAGAATGTCCTGCTTGCAGTTTTTCTTTGCATTTTTGGTGAGTATAGCAGGTGCAGTAACCTTTGAATCGCCAATCGATTGGTTGAACATAGCAAATCACATTTGGCCATTTTTGTATCTTGGTGTATGTTCAAGTGGAATTGCATATACCTTGCAAATTATAGGCCAAAGGCACGTCCATCCTGCAACTGCATCTTTAATATTATCCTTGGAGTCCGTTTTTGGGCTTTTGGGCGCAGTTCTTATATTGGGTAAGGAATTGGGTACCAGAGAATATATTGGCGCAGCAATGATATTTTTTGCCGTTGTTTTGTCGCAATTTGAATTCAAAAATAAAAACCGTGTTGAATAAAATCAACACGGTTTTTTATTAATCATCTTTTTTAATTTTTGCAAGAGGATTCTGTTCCATAGCATTTCTCATATTTTCGTTTGAAACGTGTGTGTAAATTTGCGTTGTGTTAAGCTGCTCGTGACCGAGAATGTCTTTAAGCACACGTACGTCAACGTTACCGCTTTGATACATAAGAGTTGCGGCCGTGTGTCTAAGCTTATGTACTGAGTAGTGCTTAGCTTCAAGTCCTGCAAGATCGAGGTATTTGTAAACCATCCACTGAACTGTTTTGGCGCTGATCCTTTTGTTAAGACGACTCAAAAAGAGAGCTTTTGTTTGAACGTTTTCGTATTTCGGGCTTAATCTTATTTCAAGGTAGTCGTGAAGAACTGTTCTGCAAGATTCGTTAAGATAAATTATACGTTCTTTGTTTCCTTTTCCAAGGACACGAAGGGAACGAAGCTCACGGTCAATGTCATTAAGATTAATTCCGCAAAGCTCAGAAAGACGCATACCGCAATTCAGGAACAATGTGATAATGCAATAATCTCTTTCTTTGGTATTTGATTCGGGATCGTCAAGAATTGCTTGAAGAAGCATAAGAGATTCATCAAGAGTCAAAAATTTCGGCAAGGATTTCTTTGGCTTGGGGGACCCGATATTTATAGCAGGATTTTCTTCAAAATAATTGCGTTTAACCGTGAAAAATTTATAAATACCCTTAATTGCGGATAGCTTTCTCGCCTTGGCGCTCCACATATTTTTTCGTGTATCACCCGTATAGAAAAGGAACTCATAAATCTGTTCGGTTTTCACCTTAGAGAGATATTTTGCGTCAACGGGAGTGACGTCTATATTAATAAACTCATCAGATTCTATCTCAATTCTTTGCTCAATAGCCAAAAGATAGCGAAAAAAGGTTCTGAGGTCGAGCAAATATTCATTTACAGTTTTTTCAGAGCAACCTTGAATTGTGCGCTTATATATAGCAAATTGCTGAACATCAGAAGAAAATTCTTCAAGAGAGGGAAATGAACTCATCTTAAACCTCCAATTATACAAAATTACATATATATTGTAACATATATTTATAAAAAAGGGAATAGAAAAATGAAAAAAATTAGAAATATTTTCAAAATCCGCTTGACAAAATGCGATATATGTGTTAATATATATAGGTCGCAGGAAGCGATATGTGCCATTAGCTCAGCTGGATAGAGTATTTGGCTACGAACCAAAAGGTCGGGGGTTCGAATCCCTCATGGCACGCCAAAAGGAGATGCATTTGCATCTCCTTTTTTGTTTTCTTTTTATTTGTGGGGACGCAGCCCAGTGAGCGCCCGATTTTTAATTGTTTCAAAGTGGAGGCGGAGATCAATGTCAACTCCTACGAGTAGTAGTATAACAAACAAATTTTCTAAAATCTATTGCAAAAGGGCAAAATTTATGGTAGAATGATAGTGCCAAACCAACTTAATATTTTGACAAGAGTATTTTTATGCCTTTTTACAAGGGATAAGTATATCTTTTTGTAAATAAGTTAAACTAATTGCATAAGTAGAATTTGATAAAATGCAAATTCCACTTGAAAAGTGCAATTGATGTTTAGCTTCTCTTGTCATATCAAGTTGGTTTGGCGACTATCGGAGTTTGCGTTTTTGTGCGGTTACTTTGGTAGCCGCACTTTTTATTTACAATAATCACCTGCCGAGGTTACGGAGAAAGAGAAAATATTATGAAAAAAATTTTACTAGTTGTACCAATAATTTTAGCACTTGTTTCTGTGCTCTTTGCATGTGGTTCTGAAACACCGACAACAACGATGCCAACTATGATAACTACAACACCCACCACAAAACAAGATGTACCGGTAGACCCGCCGGTTCACGAGCATTCATATACTACAAAGACGGTTGAACCTACTTGCCGAGAAATGGGTTATACAATCTATGTCTGTGAGTGTGGGTATTATTATAAAGATGATTATGTTGATTCTAAAGGTCACAATTGGGAAATAGTTGCAGTAACGAACCCTAATTGTACAGAACAAGGTTATACGACCTATAGTTGTAATGTTTGCGGTGCTAGTCTTGATAGTGATTATACTGATCCTCTTGGACATCAATATGATGCTGTTGTTACAAAACCAACTTGTACCGAGGGGGGATACACAAGCTATACCTGTAACTGTGGTGATAGTTATGTTGATGATTACACGCAAGCACTTGGACATTCCTATGGTAATTGGATTGTTGAAAAAGAAGCTACAAAAACTGAAGATGGAAAGAAATATAAGACATGCTCCGGTTGTGGTGATATTGCCGAAGGTGTGTTATATGCAACTGGATCTTTGGGATTGGAATATTGTCTTTCATCTGATGGATTAAGCTATTCGGTACAAGGTATTGGAACTTGTCAGGATGATGAACTTATAATTCCTAGCTATTATAAAGACTTGCCTGTGACCACTATTGCTAATTTGGCATTTCAGGACTGCACCGTGTTTACAAGTGTTATTATTGGTAATTCTGTGACCAGCATTGAAAAGTCTGCATTTTTAGATTGTAGCTTACTTGTTAACGTAACTATGTCAGACTCCGTGACGAGCATAGGAGCTTGTGCTTTTTGTGGATGTTCTTCACTTGTTAATGTAAAAATTCCAAGTTCTGTGAAAAAAATTGGTGAGTATCCTTTTGGCAATTGTGATTCGATCATAAATATAGAGGTTGATAAAAATAATGAATATTATAAATCTATTGATGGTAATCTTTACAGTAAAGATGGAAAAACAATGATACAATATGCAAAAGGAAAGCAAGAAACATCATTTATAATTCCTGACACAGTCACGGTTATTGAGATGGCTGCTTTTCTTGACTGCGATTCGCTTAAAAGTATAACAATACCGGATACAGTAACTGAGATACGAGGGCAGGCATTTCTAAATTGCAGTTCACTTACTAACGCAATAATAGGTAATTCCGTAAGATATATTTCAGCGGGTGCATTTCAGGATTGTACTTCATTAATAAATATCCATTTCAATGGAAGCATAGATGAATGGAATACTATTGAATTTTCTCCTTTTATAAAATGGAATGCAGGTGTCCCCGCTACGGAAGTTATTTGTTCCAACGGAAATGTATCAATAGAGTAATATTAATAAAAACAAAGCCCCTTTGCAAGAGCAAAGGGGCTTAATTTATACATCAATATCTTTAATATACTCACTTCCGTGCTCGGCAATAAATTTCTTTCTTGCGGGAAGATCGTCACCAAGAAGTGTTTCAAACATAACCTCAGTAAGATAGGGGTCAGCAGGATCAACGGAGATAAGACGTCTTGTTTCGGGATTCATTGTTGTTTCCCACATCATATCTGGCTCGTTTTCACCAAGTCCCTTTGAACGTTGAATACTATATTTTGTACCCTCAAGCTTTTTGAGGATCGCTGCTTTTTCAAACTCGTCAAACGCAAAATACGTCTTGTCCTTGGCAGTTATCTCAAACAGAGGAGTTTCAGCAATAAATACCTTATGCTCTTTAAGAAGAGTGGGGAGCAATCGGTAGAAGAGAGTAAGAAGAAGAGTTCTGATCTGGAATCCGTCCTCGTCTGCATCAGTACAAAGAATGATCTTTGACCACTTTAAGTCATTAATATCAAATGGGTCGATATTACCTTTAACCTTACCCTTAATCTCAACTCCACAACCGATTACACGAAGAAGATCGGTGATGATTTCGCTTTTGAAAATCTTTTCATAAGAGGACTTAAGGCAGTTAAGCGTTTTACCTCTTACAGGAATAATTGCCTGAAATTCTGCGTTTCTGCCGAGTTTACAGGAAGTAAGAGCAGAATCACCCTCAACGATATAAAGTTCACGAACATTTGGGTCTTTGCTTCGGCAGTTAACAAACTTTTCAACCTTGTTGGAAAAGTCCATTTTACTTTTCAAGCTTTCTTTAAGCTGGATTCTAGTCTTTTCGGCAGTTTCACGAGAACGTCTGTTAAGAAGAACCTGATTTGCGAAAATTTCCGCCTCAACGGGATGCTCCATAAAGTAAATTTCAAGATTCTTTTTCAAGAATTCTGTCATTGCCTCATAAATAAATGTATTTGTAATGGATTTTTTAGTTTGGTTTTCATATGAGGTCATTGTTGAGAAGCTGTTAATTACAAGACAAAGACAGTCAGCAATGTCAGTGAACTGAATCTTTGATTCGGTTTTATTGTATTTACCTGCATTTTTGATATATTTATCAAGGGCATAAACAAAAGCGACCTTAACTGCCTTGTCGGGTGAGCCACCGTGCTCCAAAAAGCTGGAGTTGTGATAGTATTCAAGCTTGTTTACCGTATTTGATACACAGAAAGAGAAATCAGCTTTAAGTTTGTACTCATCCTTATCGTTTCTGTCGCGTCCCTGAGTTTCAAGGTGCCAGAGAACGGGTTCAGTAGCTGCACTCTCTCCACACATTTCCTTGATATAGTCCGAAATTCCGTGTTCGTATTTGAATGATTTTTTTGAAAACTTCTTGCCGTCTTCTTCAACCCAAAGTTCAAATTCAATACCCGAGTTGATAACTGCCTGACGGTGGAGCGTTTCCTCAAAAAACGAGTGTGGGATATTAATATCAGTGAAAACGTCAAGGTCGGGCTTCCAACGAATTATCGTACCAGTGCGTTTTTCACCCTTAGTAAGCTCACGTGTTTCAAGCTCGCTTACAGGTTCGCCCTTCTTAAAGTGAATGGAATGAACGCTTGTGCCGTCATAAGAATAAACGTCCATATACTCTGAGCTGTACTGCGTAGCACAAGCACCGAGACCGTTCAATCCGAGAGAGTATTCATAAGCTGAATCTTCATTGTTGTTATCATACTTACCGCCTGCATAAAGCTCACAGTAAATGAGATCCCAGTTCCATCTGCCTTCAGCTTCATTATATCCAAGGGGAACACCGCGTCCGTGGTCATCAACTTCAATAGAATGATCTTTATATGCAGTTACCTTAATTACGTTACCGTGTCCCTCACGGGCTTCGTCAACGGAGTTTGAAAGAATTTCAAAAAACGAGTGCTCGCAGCCTTCAAGACCGTCAGAGCCAAAAATAACACCGGGGCGCAATCTTACACGGTCAGCGCCTTTAAGTGCCTTTATACTTTGGTTATCATATTGGGGTGTGGTATTCTTACTTTTTGCCATTTTTATCTCCAATTCGACATAATCAATACTAATATAATAATTATACCAAAAAAATTTACATTTGAAAAGGGCTTTTTATAAAAAAATCCTTAAAAATCAACTATTTTTCTATTGCAAAAGTTAATAAAAAAAGATATAATATAAAATAGCAAGTTTTGTTTTTTGGAGGCATGTATGAAAACAGTAGAACTCATTAAAAACAGAATAAAAAATTCAAAAATAGCTGTGCTTGGCTTCGGAGTTTCAAATATACCGCTTGTGGAGCTTTTGATCGCTTGCGGTAATAAAATAACGGTTTATGATAAAAAAGATTACGAACGTCTTGATTATCGTGCAAAAGAGTTTGCAAAAAACGGTGTTCGATTTGTGACAGGCGAAAATTATCTTGATAACATTGATGCGGACATAATTTTTCGCTCACCCGGTATTCGTCCCAATCATTCAGGAATAAAAAAAGCAATTGAAAACGGTGCAGAATTAACTTCTGAAATGGAGATGTTTCTGGAACTTACACCAGCATATGTTTTAGGTGTAACGGGAAGTGACGGAAAAACGACTACCACCACTATTGCATATAAATTGCTTGAAAAAGAGTTTGAAGAATCAGAAACAAAAATATACGTTGGCGGAAACATTGGAACACCTCTGCTTTCAAAGGTTGGCGAGATGACTGAAAGAGATATTTGCGTTGTTGAGCTTTCAAGCTTTCAGCTTTTTACAGCAAGGAAGTCTGTTGACCGTGCTGTTATTACCAATCTTTCTCCAAATCATCTCCATTGGCATAAGGATATGGATGAGTATATTGCTTCAAAGACAAATATATACAGATTTGGAGCAACGCACCTGACACTTAACGGAAATAATGCGCCCTCAAAAGAGCTGTTAGTTGATGATAGCATAAAATTATCGCTGTTTTCTGCCGATTACTCTTATGAGGATATGGAGAGAAAATACAAGAATAATCCAAATGAAAAATCGGAATCCGCAATGTTTATTTATGACGGTCATATATACCGTTATTATAATAACCACGTTTTGAAAGTATTGAATCTTGATTTGATACTTTTACCCGGAAGACATAATATAGAGAACTATATGGCTGCTATATCTCTGACATGGGGACTTGTTTCCGAACGAACAATAAATTATATAGCCAAGACCTTTGTTGGAGTGGAACACAGATTAGAGCTTGTAAGAGTATGTGATGATGTACTATACATAAACAGCTCAATCGATTCAAGCCCTTCACGTACTGCGGCGGCGCTTACGGCATTACCGATAAAACCGATCGTAATTTGTGGCGGATATGATAAGAATATACCGTTTGAGCCACTTGCGTCAGCTCTTGATGAAAGAGCAAAAGCGGTTGTATTAACGGGTGCAACTGCAGATAAAATAAAAGAAGTTATAGATAAAAGCGGTTCGCAAATTGAAGTTTACCTCGAAAGAGATTTTGAAAATGCAGTTTTGAAGGCAAAGGATATTTCACAAAAAGGAGATATAGTTTTGCTTTCTCCCGCTTGTGCAAGCTTTGATGCATTTGATAACTTTATGGATCGGGGAAATAAATACAAAGAGATCGTTAACAATTTTTAATAGATTGGAGAAAATTATGGAACTTAAAAATCTAATTGTCAATCTTTCATCTCTTATGAGTATTGGTGGATTTGAAAGATTTGAAAGAGAAAAATTGCTTTCTCTCGTTGGGGATGGTTTTGATGAGAACTATCTTGACAACGTTGGAAATCAAGTGTTTGTAAAAAAATGCGGAAAAGAGAATGCACCCAAAATAATGCTTGATGCACATATGGATGAAATAGGTATGTACGTTACGGAAATTCTTGACGGTGGATTTCTTCGTGTTACTAATATCGGTGGAATTGATACTGGAATTTTGCAGGCGAGTGACGTCATTATTTATGGCAAGGATGAAAGATTGTTCGGTGTTATCGCTTCAACACCTCCTCATCTTGCAAGCGGTAGTGGAAAGGAGCTTCCCAAAATTGATGAGCTTTTAATTGACACTTGCTATACCAAAGAGGAGCTTGAAGATAGAATAAGGGTCGGTACTCCCGTGGGCTTTGCTCCCAAGTATACAGAAATGCTCAATAATAAGATAATGGGTAAGAGTTTTGACGATAAAGCGTGTGCCGCTTGTGCCATTTACGCAACAATTAATACTCCCCGAGAAGATTTGGCGGGTGATGTTTACGTAATGCTTTCTTGTTGTGAAGAGGTTACAGGTATGGTAGCTCCCGGTGCGTATGCACTCAACCCCGACTATGCTATGAGTATTGATGTAAACCTTGGCAGAGTACCCGGTACGAAGAAAGAAGAAACTGTTGAGCTTGGTAAGGGGCCTTCAATTACTATGTCAGCTGTAACTGACAGAAAGCTTACCAATATGTTGATTGATACAGCTAAAGAGAAGGAGATACCTTATCAGATTTCCGTTTCTCCCACTCACACGGGAACAAATGCAGTTTCAATTCAACTTGCAAGAGAGGGAATTCCTACGGTTGACGTTGGACTTCCGCTTGCTTCTATGCATACGTATAACGAGATAATTTCTCTTGACGATGCAAATACACTTTGCGATTTAGCGTCGGCATTTATTACTGATAAAAAGATCGCAGAAGAATATGGCAAAGGAGGAATTGAAGTATGAAAAAATACGGAATTGAGCTTTTAGAATACCTTTGTCAAAAATTCGGTCCTACGGGATATGAGGACGAGGTTGCCGATGCAATTATTGAGCAGCTTGGTGATGATTGCGATAAGATAGTAAAAGATACCTTTGGTAATGTTTATGCTCTTGTAAAAGGCACAGGAGAGGATAGAGTTATGATATCTTCTCATATGGACGAAGTTGGTTTTATGATAACTGATATTGACAGTGACGGATATATCAAATTTTCAAATCTTGGCGGAATTGATCCCAAGGTCCTTTACGGTAAACAAGTAGTTCTTGGCAACGAAAAAACAAAGATCAACGGTGTTATTGCTGCTAAGGCAATTCACCACAAAAGGCGTGAGGATAGATTTTCTGTTACTCCGATAAAGGAAATGTATATTGATATTGGAGCTAAGGATGGCGACGAAACAAAAGAATATGTTAATATTGGAGATTTCGGTGTATTCAATTCGGATTTCGTTTATTTTGGAACCGACCGTAAATATGCAAAGGGAAAAGCCATTGATGACAGAGCCGGATGCTGCGCTATGATTGAAATAATCAGAAAGATAAGAGAGAACAGTATCACTCTTCCTTTTAATGCGTATTTTTGCTTTACAGTAAGAGAAGAGGTTGGTCTTTCAGGCGCAAGAGTTGCTGCTGAAAGAGTTAAACCCTCTCGTGCGATAGTTCTTGAAAGTACTGCTATTGGAGATATTGCGGGGGCGCCTGCGCATAAGAGAGTAGCTGATGTTGGAAACGGTGGAGTTATCTCTCTTATGGACAGATCAACTATATACAATACGGAATTCGTCAATTTTACGCTTGATACTGCAAAGAATTATAATATCAAAGCGCAGGTAAAGAGATACGTTTCGGGCGGAAATGATGCAGGACATATCCACAAGTCAGGCAAGGGAGTTAAATGTGTTGCTATTTCAATGGGAACAAGATATCTCCATTCACCTGCTTGCGTTGCAAGTATTGAGGATTATGAATCAATCAGAGAGCTTGTTTTTGCAATGCTCACAAATATGAAGGAAGAGGTATAAATTATGTATAATACACTTAAACAGATCACACTTGTTCACGGTGTTTCGGGTAAAGAGCACCGAGTTGCAAATACAATTAAAGAGATGATAGCTCCTTACTGTGATGAATCACATATTGATGCTATGGGCAATCTTATTGCACTAAAACGCGGAAACGGCGCAAATCCCAAAAAGGTTCTTCTTTGCGGACATATGGATGAAATAGGTTTCATCGTTAATTTTGTAGAAGATAACGGATTTATCCGTGTTGCGCCCATTGGCGGTATCAATTGGGTTGCTTGTGCTTTCGGTGAGGTAGTGTCCGAAAACGGAGTTCACGGTGTTCTTGTACCCAATTCAGGAACAAAAGCGAGTGAATTTGCTCCTGATTTATTTTACATAGACATCGGTGCTGATAATAAGAAAAATGCTGAAAGAAAAGTGAAGATTGGCGATACGTTCGTATTGAAATCCAATATTAGCAAATTGAATTCAGCCAGAGTCATTGGACGTCCTCTCGACGATAGAGCAGGCTGCGGAATAGTTCTTGAAATTGCAAAGAAAATTGCAAAGGATCCCGTTGCTGATGATGTTTATTACGTATTCAGCGTTCAGGAAGAGGTTGGATGCAGAGGATCTAAAACTGCGGCATTCGCAATAGAGCCCGACGTTTCTCTCACATTTGACGTAACAGGTACGGGTGATACTGCGGGTTCAAAGCCAATGGCAGTTAAGCTTGGTGGCGGTGCTGCTATCAAGATTAAGGATATGTCAGTTATTTGTGATTCTGAAATAGTGGAGAAGCTTGATAGAATTGCAAAAGAAAAGAATATCAAGAGTCAGCTTGAAATACTTGCATACGGTGGAACTGATACTTCATCAATTCAGATGACGGGCCCAGGTTGCCGTGCGGGTGCAATATCAATTCCTTCAAGATATATTCATTCAGGAGTTGAAATGATTGATATGAATGACTATAAGTCGTGCATCGACCTTGCAGTTGAATTTATTAAGGATTAAGAAATATGGAATTTTCAAACAAAGTATTAGAACTTGTAAAAGATGCGGAAATAGCTCTTAAAGACACATTTGCGGAAATTGACAGAGTTTCGTTTAATAACACACAAAAGGTTATGAACGCATTTGCAAACCACCGTGTTTCAGACGGTATGTTTGGCTCCACAAGTGGCTATGGCTATGATGATAAAGGCAGGGACGTGCTTGACGAAATATGGGCAGAGGTGTTCGGTTGTGAAGCTGCGCTTGTAAGACATTCGATCGTAAGCGGAACACATGCGCTTACAATCGGTCTTTTTGGACTTTTGCGCCCCGGAGATATTATGCTTTCAGTTGCAGGCAAGCCATATGATACGCTTGAAGAAGTGATAGGCATTGTTGGTGAAAGCGGAAACGGTTCGCTTAAAGATTTTGGCGTTGAGTACAGACAAATTGAGCTTAAAGAAGACGGTACATTTGATTTTGATGCAGTTGGCAGAGAATTGAAGGTCAACGCACAAAAGATTAAAATGGTATTTATACAACGTTCAAAGGGATATCTCAATCGCAGAACGTTAACGGTTGACGAAATTGGAGAGATGGCTCGTTTTGTAAAATCCATTTCTCCTGACACCTTTGTTGTTGTTGATAACTGTTACGGTGAATTTGTAGAAGAAAGAGAGCCGGTTTCAGTTGGTGCAGATCTTTGCATTGGATCTCTTATTAAAAACCCGGGCGGCGGAATGGCAGAAACAGGTGGATATTTTGCAGGTACAAGACGTGCTGTTGAGCTTGTTTCTTATCGCTTGACATCACCCGGAACGGGAGCCGAGGTCGGTGCTACCATTGGACAAAACAAGAGCTTGTACAAGGGACTTTTCTATGCCCCTCACACAACTGCACAAGCGCTTAAAACTGGCTATCTTGCAGCATACATTTTTGAAAAGATGGGATATAATGCTGTTCCAAAGTGGAACGAAAAGCGTTCTGATATAATACAATCCGTAATCACGGGCAATCCCGAAATTCTTTGTGCTTTTTGCCGTGGTATTCAGGCAGGATCACCTGTTGATGCGTTTGTTACCCCCGAACCTTGGGATATGCCGGGATACACAGATAAGGTAATTATGGCTGCCGGTGCATTTACACAGGGATCATCAATTGAGCTTTCGGCAGATGGCCCAATTCGCCCACCATATACAGTATATTTTCAGGGTGGACTTACTTATGAAAGTGGTAAAATCGGTATTATGAGTGCGGCACAGACCGTTATGAATTTGGAAAAATGAGAGAGATATATTTAGATAACAGCGCAACTACTCCTATTTGTGAAGAGGCAAAATCAAAGATGATAGAGGCAATGGAATGCTTTGGCAATCCCTCCTCGCTGCACGCAAAGGGCTTTGCTTCTTCAAAAATGATTGCTGAGGCAAGAAACAAGGTGCTTTCGTCACTTTTTGTGAGAAACGGTAAGGCAGAGAATTTAATTTTTACTGCAGGTGGAACAGAAGCAGATAATCTTGCACTTGTGGGTGTTGCCTATGCCAAAACACGCAGAGCAAACAGAATAATAACAACCGATTCAGAGCATTCAGCCATTGAAAATACTCTAAAACGTCTTGAAGATGATGGATTTGATGTTGTCCGACTCTCAACAAAGAACGGAGTTATCAGTATTGAAGAGTTTATGTCAGTAATGACCAAAAACACTTTACTTGTTTCGATTATGCACGTAAACAATGAAACGGGTGCAGTGTATAACGTCAAAGATTGTTTTAAGCTTGCCAAAGAGATAAATCCTGACGTTGTAACACATACTGATGCCGTGCAGTCCTACTTAAAACTCAAAGTCTCACCAAGTGAGTTGGGGGCAGATCTTTTGAGCATCAGTTCCCATAAGATTCACGGGCCAAAGGGTGTTGGAGCGTTATATGTCAGCCCCGAGGTTATTAAGAAAAAGCAACTTAAACCTATAATTTGGGGTGGAGGACAGGAGTTCGGGTTCCGTTCAGGGACTGAAAACATAATAGGTATTGCGGGATTTGGAGCAGCGGCAGAAAGAGGATTTAAGAATCTTTCAAAAGACATTCTTAAAATGCGTGAACTTCGTTCTTATGCCACAGAGCAGCTTTCAATGCTCAATATAAGGATTAACGAATCCATTAAAGAATCTGCACCGCATATTATTAATATTACTCTACCTTCAATAAAAAGTGAAACAATGCTTCACCATCTTTCATCAAAAGGTATTTATGTTTCCAGCGGTTCTGCGTGCTCGTCAAACTCTGCAACAAAAAGAGTAAGCCGTGCTTTGCGTGGCTTTGGACTAACGGATTTTGAATCTGATTGCTCAATGAGAATAAGTCTTTCTCCATTCAGCACGAAAGACGATATTGATGAGTTAATATTGAACTTAGAATACGGAATTGACAATCTTGTAAAAATAAGATAAACAAAGCACCTGCATTTGCAGGTGCTTTGTTTATTTTTTATTTGTTTTTCTTGTTATAGCTTTTACTATTTCAACTATCGGGATAACCGTTATTGCAAGAAGCATTGATATTCCGTATTCACGCAAGTTAAGGTTTGCAAGTGAGAATGCATTTGCAAGAAAATCTATCTCTATTACTGCCATTGTTAAAATGAAAGATAATAATCCCGCGCCAATCAGCCACGGATTTTGTGTTTTCGTTTTGAAAACAGAACCGTGTAATGAACGCATATTAAATGCGTGGAATATTTCAGCCATCGAAAGTGTTAAAAAAGCCATAGAAGTTCCTATTATTTCTGGGGTATATATGCCAGAATAGGCACTTGATAAATAATCTCTGCCTAAGAAATAAGAAATAAGAGTTATAATAGTAACAAGTGTACCTTGATAAATAACGGCTCCACCAAGACCTCCTGCGAATATTCCTTCTTTTGAATCTCTGGGTGAGCGCTTCATAACGTCATATTCGGGTTTCTCCATACCGAGCGAGAGTGCAGGGAAGCAGTCTGTAATAAGATTTATCCAAAGCAGGTGTACGGCCAAAAAGATATTTTCAATACCTAATAAAGTAGCGAAAAAGATTGTCAGCACTTCCGAAAGATTGGATGCAAGCAAAAACTGAATTGCTTTTCTGATATTATCGTAAATTCTTCTTCCTTCACCGGCTGCTGCAACAATGGTGGCAAAATTGTCATCAGCGAGAATCATATCGGCAACATTTTTTGTTACATCAGTGCCGGTAATACCCATACCGACTCCAATATCTGCATTTTTTATTGAAGGAGCATCATTTACACCGTCGCCCGTCATTGCCGTTATCTTGCCTTTTTTGCGCCAGGCATTTACTATTCTTGTTTTGTGTTCGGGCTGAACTCTGGCATATACCGAGAAGTTTTCTACAAGTAAGTCGAAATCATCATTGGATATCTCATCTAATTCTGCCCCTGTGATTGCCTCATTTTCTTGATTGACTATTCCAAGCTCCTTAGCAATGGCAACAGCTGTGTCCTTGTGGTCGCCTGTTATCATAATAGGTCTGATGCCTGCACGGCGGCACTTGTCAATTGCGGGTTTAACCTCGGGGCGAACAGGATCAATCATACCAACCATTCCGATAAAGCACAGCTCATTTTCGAGCTTTTTGGCATCATAAACGGAAGGTGCATTATCAAGATTTTTGTAAGCTGCAGCAAGAACTCTCAGCGCTCGGTTTGCCATATTCTTGTTTGCATTGATAATTTCTTCTTTTATTTTTTCTGTCAAGGGAACTTTTTTGCCCGTAATAAGTGCAAAGGTACAGTTCTTTAATATCTCGTCCGGTGCACCCTTGGTGAATTGAATAAACTTGTTATCCTCGGTTTTGTGAACCGTACTCATCATTTTACGAACTGAGTCGAAGGGAAGCTCACCAATTCTTACAAGTATATTCTTTTGTTCGGATTTTGAAACCCCAGATTTTTCAGCATAATTTACCAATGCACATTCGGTGGGTTCGCCAACAGCAGTATTTTCTTGGACGTCGAATTCAGCGTCTGAACAGAGTGACATAGCTTTTGCGAGCAGTATTTCATCATCCCCATAATGCTCAACAACCGTCATTTTATTCTGCGTAAGAGTTCCTGTCTTATCCGAGCATATTATTTGTGTACAACCAAGAGTTTCAACAGCTGTCAGCTTGCGGATTATTGCATTTCTCTTTGACATATTTGTAACACCGATTGAAAGAACTATTGTAACAACGGTTGAAAGTCCTTCGGGAATTGCAGCAACTGCAAGAGAAATAGCCACCATAAAGAAACTCATTACTTTGGCGAACGTGAATGTACCGTTTACAATAAGCTCACGTGCAATGTTAATTCCAAAAACGAGAACAGAAATGATAATAACGATGACGGTCAGTATTTTTGAAAGCTGTCCAAGCTTTACTTGAAGAGGTGTTTTGCCTTCCTTCGCATTAGCAAGTGCATCTGCTATCTTTCCCATTTCAGTGTCCATACCTGTTTGGGTAACAACTGCTTTTGCACGGCCGTAAACGATAACACTACCCATATATACCATATTTTTTCTGTCACCGAGAGGCACATTTTCAGTATTTATGATCTCATCCGTTTTATTCACAGGAACCGATTCACCCGTTAGTGCAGCTTCCTCTGATTTCAGCGATGCACATTCAATAAGTCTTGCATCGGCTGGAACGGCATCTCCTGCCTCCAAAACGATAATATCTCCAACGACCAAATCTTCGCTTTTAACTGTTATCTGACGTCCGTCACGAATAACCTTGCTTGTGGCTCCCGAAATCTCTTGTAGTGCTTCTATGGCTTTTTCCGCCTTGCTTTCCTGAAGAACTCCTAAAATTGCATTAATAAGTACAACCGTAAGAATAATTACGACGTCCGCAGGAAATCCAAAATGTCCGTTCGATATACCGTTGTATATCTCCATTCCCGCCGATATTGCTGCTGCAACTATCAGAATAATCGTCATAGGTTCAGCAAGTTGTTTGAAAAACCGTTTGATTAAAGGCTCCTTTTTGTCTTGTGCAAGCTTATTTTTGCCATATCTTTGCAAACGAGATTGCGCCTCGGCTGACGATAGACCGCTTGTTTCAGACTGAAAGTAAGAAAGTGTGTCTTTAATTGATTGATTGTGAAATTTCATTGATTTCTCCTTATATATAAAAATTTTTAGCAAATAAAAAAAGACTCAAGTGTACTCCTACACTTGAGTCTTGTTCATTAAGATATGCCAAACCCAAAGTAATGGGTTAAGCTGTTGACATATCACGTAATACGCAAACTACTCCCTCGAGTGAATAGATTATACCATATTACTTTATTATAGTCAACACATTAACGAAAAAATCAACAAAAGTTGAGACTATTCAATTATTCCGCCGCCAACAACTATATCCTCGTCATAAAGAACCACCGATTGCCCTTTTGTTATAGCCCTTTGGGGCTCGTCAAAGATAACTTTGATTCTATCTTCGTCAATCTGATATACAGTTGCAGGTTGTTCTTTTTGATTGTATCTTATTTTTGCTTTTACACGCATAGGCACAGATATTTTATCGCAAGAAATCAGATTAATATTATTTGCAGTCAATGTAGTTGAAAAAAGATCTGTATTTCTGCCAAGAACGACAGTATTTGTTTGGAGATCTTTATTTATTACGTACATAGGTTCTCCGAATGCTATTCCCAAACCCTTGCGTTGTCCTATGGTATATTTAATAATTCCGTTGTGATTGCCCAAAATATTTCCGTATATATCAACAAAATTGCCTTTTTCAAAGCTTTCACCGGTAATACGTTCAATAAAAGATACGTAGTCGCCGTCGGGAATAAAGCATATGTCTTGGCTGTCGTGCTTTCTTGCGTTTGTGAACCCTATTTTTTCAGCGAGCATACGTGCATCGTGTTTTGTCATCTCACCGAGGGGGAAAATTGTGTGGGCTAATTGATGCTGAGTGAGGGAATAAAGCACGTAACTTTGGTCTTTGGTTAAATCAATGGCTTTTTTAAGCAAATATCTTCCGTCTGAGCGCTTTTCTATGCGAGCATAGTGTCCTGTGGCAATGGCATTATAACCTCGCTCTAACGCAATTTTAAGAAGCTCCTCAAACTTGATTCTTCTGTTGCACACAACACACGGGTTGGGTGTAGAACCGTTTTTATAGCTATTAATAAAATCTCCGATTACGCACTCTTTGAATGATGCACCTAAATCGTGAACCTCATGCGGTATCCCGACAAGCTTGCAAACCGATTTTGCATCTGCAATATCCTGATTTGAACAACAGGAGTTTTCACCGTATATAAGATTGTCACTTTCATCGTGCAGCTTCATTGTCACGCCGATGGCGTCGTGCTCTTGTTTAATAAGATAAGCCGAAACTGCGCTGTCAACGCCACCACTCATAGCAACGAGAACTTTCATAAGTGATTGCTCCTTTCAAATTTTATAATCTTCCCACATAAATGTAGTGGGGGTACCTTCTTCAAGTAAACCTTCAAAATTGTTTTGTCTGAATATCTCATAAACTGCTATGGCAACTGAATTGGATAAATTAAGCGAACGAAGGTTTTTTCTCATAGGTATTCTTACGCAAGTGTCGGGATTCTTTTCAAGTAAGCTTTCTGGCAATCCACGGGATTCCTTACCGAACATAATAAATACCTTACCGTTATAGCTTACTTCTGTATAATTTCTCGGCGCCTTAGTGGAAAAATAGAAAACCTTTGCCTCCGGATTTTTAGCAAAAAAATCTTCAAGATCTTCATAGTAGGTAATATCAAGCAAGTGCCAATAATCCAGTCCTGCACGTTTAAGCTTTTTATCATCAATTGTAAATCCCATTGGCTTGATAATGTGAAGGGCAGTACCCGTTGCTGCACAAGTACGTGCTATATTGCCTGTATTTTGGGGAATTTCGGGTTCGTGAAGAACAATATTTATATCAGACATAATAAAAATCCTTTTCTTAGTTAATTTACTCTTTAATTATATATTAATTAAGCTATTTTTTCAATAATAAAATAAAAAATTTATAAAAAACTATGGTAATTATATCGTTTTTGTAGTATAATAAGATGATATTTTGTTTTTCGGAGGTATAAATGGGACTTTTTGACAAATTGTTTGGAACATATAGTGAAAGAGAACTTAAAAAAATAGATAAATTAGTATGCGAAATTGACGGCTTGGCTGATAAATACGGCAAAATGACGGATGCTGAGCTTTCGGGAATGACAGCTGTTTTCAAGGACAGATTGGCAAAAGGTGAAACTCTTGATGATATTCTGCCTGATGCCTTCGCAGCAGTAAGAGAAGCAGCCGACCGTGTTTTGGGTAAACGTCCGTTCCGTGTTCAGATTATCGGAGGAATAATTCTTCATCAGGGAAGAATTGCCGAAATGAAAACGGGTGAAGGTAAAACACTTGTCGCAACAATGCCCGCATATCTTAATGCACTCGCAGGTGAAGGCGTTCACATTGTAACCGTTAACGATTATCTTGCTTGTCGTGACAGTGAGGAGATGGGAAGAGTTTACGGTTTTATGGGTCTCAAAACAGGCATTGTTGTTCACGGACAAACTTCTGAGCAAAAGCAGGAAGCATATAACGCAGACATTACTTATGGTACTAACAACGAATTTGGTTTCGACTATCTTCGTGATAATATGGTGGTATATAAAAAGCAGCTTGTTCAAAGAGGACACGCTTTTGCCATCGTTGACGAGGTTGACTCTATTTTGATTGATGAGGCGAGAACTCCTCTTATTATTTCGGGTGCAGGAGATCCCTCAACCGATCTTTACAGCAAAGCGGACTCAGTAGTTCGTAAGTTCAAAAAGCTCGTAGTAAAGGAAATTGACAGCAAGGACGATAATGATGACGTAGATGCCGACTATATTGTTGATGAAAAGGCGAAAAATGCGGTTCTTACGCCTGTAGGTACAAAGAAGGTTGAAAAATTCTTTGGTATTGAAAACCTCAGTGATCCCGAGAACAATGAAATAGCTCATCACGTAAATCAGTCAATTCGTGCATACGGAACTATGAAACGTGACGTAGACTATGTTGTTAACGAGAACGGAGTTATGATCGTTGATGCCTTTACAGGCCGTCTTATGCCTGGCAGAAGATACTCCAACGGTCTTCACCAGGCAATAGAAGCAAAGGAAAAAGTGCAGATTCAAAAAGAGAACCAGACCCTTGCTACCATTACGTTCCAGAATTATTTCAGAATGTATAAAAAGCTTTCCGGTATGACCGGTACTGCACTTACCGAGGATGCCGAATTCAGAGAAATATATACTCTTGACGTTGTTGAAATTCCTACAAATAAGCCAATGATAAGAGTAGATCATAACGATGTGCTGTATAAAACTATAAACGGTAAATATAAGGCAATCGTTAATAAGGTTAAGGAATGTCACGCAAAAGGACAGCCCGTTCTTGTCGGTACAGTGTCCATTGACAAATCCGAAATACTTTCAAAGCTTTTGGAGAGAGAAGGAATAAAGCATACTGTACTTAATGCAAAGCTTCACGAAAAAGAAGCTGAGATTGTTGCTCAGGCGGGTAAATTTGGAGCAGTAACCATTTCTACTAATATGGCAGGACGTGGTACTGACATTATGCTTGGTGGTAACTCTGAGTTTATGGCTAAAAACGAGATGCGTAAGCTTGGCTTTACAGATGAGCTTATTTCTCTTGCCACGGGAACAGCGGTTGTCGAGGATGAAGAAATAATGAATGCTCGCAAAACGTTTGCAGAGCTTAATAAAAAGTTCAAAAAAGAAATTGAACCCGAAGCACAAAAGGTAAGGGAAGCGGGAGGTCTTTTCATACTCGGTTCTGAGAGACATGAGTCCCGCCGTATAGATAACCAGCTTCGTGGACGTTCAGGACGTCAGGGAGACCCCGGTGAATCTTGCTTCTTCCTCTCACTCGAAGACGATCTTATGAGACTCTTTGGTGGCGAGAGAATGCATCTTATTGCCAATACACTTGGTATGGGTGATGACGACTGTCTTGATTTCAAAGCGTTTTCCGGTGTTATAGAGTCATCACAGAAGAAGGTTGAGGATCTCAACTTCAAGCGTCGTAAAAACGTACTTGCTTATGATGACGTAATGAACAAGCAAAGAGAGCTTATATATAAGCAAAGACAGGATGTTCTTAACGGAATGGATGTTTCTGAAAAGATTAAAAATATGATTTTAGAGACAGTTGAACAAAAAGCTACGGAATTTTATGATTCTGATAACAATAAATTGGATCTTAAATCGCTTGATGCTTATTTTGTTCCGTTGCTTCGAGAAAGCTATCCTTTTGCGAAGATAAGAAATATTGTTTCCAACGAAGATAAAGTATCTGGCAATGATATTAATAAGATTTCTGAGCTTCTTTGTGATTCTGCGAGCAGAGTTTATGAGGAAAAGGAAGAAATCTTCGGTGCAGAAAATATGCGTGAGATAGAGCGTGCAGTTCTTCTTAAAAACGTTGACAGAAAGTGGATGGATCATATTGATGCTATGGACGATCTTAAAGGCAGCGTGGGACTTCAGGGTTATGCGCAAAGAGATCCCGTTAACGAATACCGTTTCCGTGGTGCAGATATGTTTGATGAGCTTGTAAACGATATAAGAGAGAACACTGCAAGAATGATTCTTTGTCTTACAAAGAAAGCTCCTGACACGCAAAGAGTTCAGATTGCAAATCCCATTATGGAATCCGTTTCGGGAGAAATTGCAAAGAAGATAATAACCGTTGCAAAGGGAGCAAAGGTCGGCAGAAATGACCCTTGTCCTTGCGGTAGCGGTAAAAAATATAAGAATTGCTGTGGAG
>JAZURO010000051.1:0-12289 GCA_045606265.1 Eubacteriales bacterium | reverse complement strand
CCCCACGCCCCCGAAAAACTTTTGCTGATGGGTTTCTACAAACTTTGCGTAAATTTTCGATAATTCACGGGTGAATTATCGGTACACCCACTAAAATCCTTTTACGAAAATGAATTTTCGCCAAGGATTTTATTGTCTGTACTACGAAAATAACTCCTACGGAGTGATTTTCTAAAATTTACTCGATTTCTGCGCAGACATCAAATTTGTATCTTGTTTCTTATGCTTAAATTAACATTGTTTTGTATAAAGTAGCAACTAAACTCGCCACTCTGTACCAAATAACATCTTTTGTGCAAATAATGTGTCTATTCGTAAGGTAGCAAATCACAGATTTTTGAGGCGCCTGTTAAAATGCCTCAAAAATCGTTATGTGTTGCAACGCAACACGATTTGCGCAGAGTCTTGCTACGAAGTCCTATAAAAAAGTTTTTGCGCCACTTTTTTCAAAAAGTGGCAATCCCAAATCTTTGTAACTTTTTACAAGCAATATCTTTCGCACAAACATTATGTCTATTAACAGAGCAGCAAATCCTCAATTTTGAGGGCGCCTGTTAAAATGCCCTCAAAATTGTTTTGTGTTGCAAGGCAACACGATTTGCGCAAAATCTTGCTGCGAAGCGCTATTAAAAAGCTTTTTGGTTCTTTTTCTCGAAAAAGAACAAGAAAGTTCTTCTTTGTAACTTTCTCAAAAAGTGGCAAAACCTATGTACCACCCTTGCAAGAACAAGGGTGGCTTTTATTTATGCTAACTGAAGGATAGTAAGGTGTGCGGATGAGGGAAGTGTTCCACCTGCCGTGGGAGTAATTGTCAAAGCAGTTGTGTTTGCTGCGGGATTGCGTAATGTGAGAGTGGAATTTGCCGCAGTTGTGGTAACGATGGCAGTACCCATTATATTTGACGTACCCGTATCTCTGCCGAAAACGGTGTAGGGAAGCTCAGTTCCATTGAGCGTAAGAACGAGCTGACCTGCTTCGCTCACGGGAACGATAAACGTCACAAGATAGGTGCCAATTGCTGAAAGAAGGAAAGTTGTGTCGTTCAATCTTCCGATATTGGTATTTGCGATAGCTCCATTTTGAGGGAATGCCACGTCAGTACCTACTGCGACGGTGGCAGTATTGTCGGGAGGCATCAATGCATAAAAATCAGCATAACTGAGAACTCCACCGGGAATTCCCTGAGGGCCTTGGGGTCCCGGTTCACCCTGAGGACCTTGTGGGCCCGTCGCACCTGTTGCGCCGGTGGCACCCGTAGCTCCCACGGGTCCCTGTGGGCCTGTAAGACCGATTGGTCCCTGAGGGCCAATTTCACCCTGAGGACCTTGCGGACCTGTTGCTCCGATTGGTCCCTGAGGACCTGTTGCACCTGTTGCTCCTGCGGGGCCTGCGGGACCGACTTCGCCCTGAGGGCCTTGAGGACCTTGTGGGCCTGTAAGACCTATCGGGCCCTGAGGGCCGGTTTCACCCTGAGGTCCCTGCGCGCCCATTGGACCTTGTGGGCCTGTTGGGCCTATAACGCCCTGAACACCCTGTGGGCCTCTTGGCCCTTGCTCTCCTGCGGGTCCCTGAGGGCCAACGGGACCTTGTGGGCCTTGCAAGCCCTGAGGGCAAATGATAATGTCGTCATCATTATCGCAGGGGCGTCGGCAGAAATTGCATCTGTTGTTTCTGTTATTGTTGTTATATAATTGATTATCTCTGTTCATAAGTTCTCCTGAAAGCTTTTTTGGTGAGTCACCATTTTCAGTATATGTCGAATTTTGCTTTTACGACAACAAAAAAAGCACCGTTTTGAACGGTGCTTTGATTGTTATTAGTTTCCTTCTTTTTGAGAACCCGTGGGGTTGATTATACTGTAACCAACGTTAACAAGGTGGTCACCGATACGTTCAAATCCCAAAACAACGGATGAATAATAGGGGCTGACGTCAACGTTGCAATTTCCTTCTGCAAGACGTGAGAAGTGATTTGCAATAAGCTCGTTCTTCTGCACGTCAACGCTTTCTTCAAGCGTTGCCAAAGCGGGAAGATTGCTTCTGTTCGAATGCTCGAATACGTCCTTTGAAATGCTGAACATTTGCATAATGTTGTTAGACATTTCGTCAATTTCCTTGCGTGCCTTTTCAGAGAAAGAAATCTTCTTTTCGATCATCTCCATACCTATCTCGTGAAGATTTTCTGCGTGGTCACCGATACGTTCAAGGTCGTTCAGAACGTGGAAGTATGAGCCAATGACTTTTTCATCGCTTTGTTCAACCGATGTTGAAAGGTTGATAAGGAATTTTGTAAGTGAATTGTTTGTAAAGTTAATAATTTTTTCGTTCTTTCTTATTATATCGTTGTATTCGTCCGAACCCTTGTTCATAGCGACAAGAGCGAGCGTAGTATTTTCTTCTACGAGGTCGAACATATACTCAATTTCCTTCTTAACTTGCATAATAGCAACGGGAGGAGTTGACAACAATCTTTCGTCAACGTATTTGAAGGACAATTTTTCTTCTTCATTCTTTTTATCCTTAATGATAAGACAAGAGTACTTAACAAGCTGTTTAACAAAGGGAAGGAGCATAAGAGTTGTTGTAACGTTAAATACTACGTGGAACACTGAAACTCTCATTTGGAGTGACATTGGATCTTCACCCGGGAACATTGATACCAAAAGATTTATCGTTGGATCCTTGAATATCCAGATTAATGCTGTAAAGAGGGCTGTTCCAATTGTGTTGAACGTAAAGTGTATCAAAGCAACTCTCTTTGAATTGGCATTTGCACCAACGGATGCAAGCAAGGCGGTTACGCAGGTACCGATATTTGCACCAAGAATTATGAATAAAGCAAGGTCAAGTGTAAGAACTCCCGTACCAACCATTGTGATAACAACACCGGTTGCGGCAGATGAGCTTTGAATAAGGGCAGTGAAAATAACACCTACCAAAATAAGCACGAGAGGAAAATTGATTTTTTCAAAAATGCTTATAAACATATTTTGAATATTTTCGTTTCCGAATGCTTCCTTGCTGCTCATAATATTAAGACCTACGAAAATAAGGCCGAGACCCGAGCAAAGAGTTCCTGCGATTTTAATCTTTTCTTTTTTGAAAAAGCCCATCATTACTCCGGCAAATGCAAGGAAATACATTGCCATATTGAAGTAATCGTTTTTAAGTGCTACAAGCAAACCGGTAATGGTAGTACCGATATTTGCACCCATAATAATCGGTGTCGCCTGTATGAGTGTCATAACACCTGCGTTTACAAGACCGATTACCATTACTGACGTTGCAGATGAGCTTTGAATTATTGCCGTTACACCTGCACCTATACCAACACCTGAAAAACGGTTGTTACTGATTTTTTCAAGCAATTTTTTCATACCTGAGCCCGCGCTTTTTTCAAGAGCACCACTCATAAAATTCATACCGACAATAAAGATTCCGACACCGGCAAGCAGCCAGATCAGGCTTTGAATCAATACCATAGATATTCTCCTTTCGAGGGGGTAAAACCAAATATGTGAATTAAACTTATATGTGAAATATGACTGCACACACACATACATTTTACCACTATAATCCCAATTAGTCAACAATATTTTCAATAAAATGCGTATGGTTTTTTGCAAACGAGTCAAAAAAAGCACTCGGAAAATCGAGTGCTTTTGCTATTTTTTGAATTTTTCAAGCAGAGCCAAAGCTGATAAAACACCGTCATAAGCGCTGCTCACGATACCGCCCGCATATCCTGCGCCCTCACCCGAGGGATAGACGTGTGGGTGGCAGAGTGCCTCTTTCGTTTTTTCACTTCTAAGAATTCTTATTGGTGAGGTAGTTCTCGTTTCGGGGCCCGTCAGCACTGCATCGGGCATATAAAAACCGGGCATCCACTCGTCAAAGTCCTTGAAGGACTCAAAGAGTGACGTACAAATGTATTCGGGCAGATAATGATTATGAGAGAGGGGTGTCGTGCCTATTGGATACGACGGATTAACGCTCAGGTTCTTAACGTCGGGAGAAGTGTTTTCCAAAATGTTGCCCATTTTAGTTATCGGTGCAAAATAATTTCCGCCCGCAAGATTAAATGCCTTTTGCTCTATCGTGCGTTGAAACTCAATCCCTGCAAGAGCATCATCAGAGCCAAAATCCTCGGGAGTGACCGATACGAGAAGCGCAGAGTTTGAATTGTCTGCACTCCTGTCAAAAACACTCATTCCGTTGGTGACCGTTCCGCCATCTTCACTTGCTGCGGGAACGACCGTTCCGCCGGGGCACATACAAAAGCTGTAAACGCTTCTTCCGCTTTTAAGATGAGTTACAAGATGATACGTCGCAGCTTCGAGAGAGGAATCATATCCCTTGCCGTAAACAAGCTCGTTTATGTATTCTCTCGGATGTTCGATTCTCATTCCGATTCCAAAACCCTTCGGAATCATTTGAAAACCGTTTTTATAAAGTGATTCTATCGTATCCCTTGCGCTGTGACCCGTTGCCAGAATGACGTCGGAGCAGGGAAGAATATTTTCTTCACCGCCTTTAATATATTTAACTGCGGAAAGAGTACCGTCGGAATATACAAATTCGGTGAACTTGGCACCGAAAATGAATTTCCCGCCGTTATTGATTATTTTTTCTCTTATATTTTTAACTATTGAGCCAAGCTTATCGGTACCGAGATGCGCAGTTGCAGAGTATGAAATGTCGGGAGTTGCACCTGCTAAGATAAATTCATCAAGAATTTTTTGTTTAATGGCATTTTTTGAACCAACCTTCAGTTTGCCGTCGGAATACGTACCCGCACCGCCTTCGCCGAACTGTACGTTGCACTCCGGGTTAAGGATTCCAAGCTTTATAAAGCTCTCCACCTCTTTTTCTCTTTCGTCTATCGAATAACCTCTTTCAAGAACTGTGGGATAAGCGCCTGCCTCGGCAAGAATTAATGCCGCAAAGAGTCCACAGGGGCCTGCGCCGATAATGACGGGAGAAATGGAAGAGGTATCGTATTCGCCGTATTTGAATTCAAGAGAGGGTACCTCACGTGCAACTTTTTTTCTCAGCTTAAATTTTTCTTCAAGCTCACCGTTGAAAGTGACTCCGATTGCCGCCTTGTAGCAAATATCGGATTTATCGGTCAGATCAAGAGAGAGCTTTAAGATCTCAAAGTCTTTAATGTCACTTTCTTTTATCGGAAAGACGGAACAGATTTTGAATTTTATGTCATTTTTGGTATATTTGAGTGGTAATTTAACATCAATCCGTAACATTTTCTTCCTCATTTAGTGAATTTGTAATAATATTATACCACAAAAGTTGTATAAATGAAACAAAAAAATAAATAATTGAGAATTTTTTTTGAAACCCCTTGATTTTTAAAATTAATAGTGTTAAAATTATATAAAAGTTTTAAGAAACCTTTTATTTTATTTGAAATTTTTAATAAACTAAGGAGGAAAAACTATGAATTTCAAATTAAGACTTGTTGCAATGCTTATTCTTGTAATGATGTTGTTTACATCTTGCTCGATTGACAGCATTATGCAATACATTCCCGGTTTTGGTGGTGAACCCGAGGAAACAACAGCAACAACACCCACAACAACACCCAGTACAGCACCTACCACAAGCTCAACAACCACAAGTACAACTAATACCCCTATTACATTACCTTCAACTTCCGGCGGCGGATCAAGCACCCCCGCTAAATGGAAGAGAGCTGACCACATTACCACATCAAAGGAATTGACAGCTCGCTATACATTGACAAAAGAAGAAGTTGATGCGGCTTTGGCATTGATCGATTCGATCGTTGAAATCGCTTTGCAGGAAGATGCTGATATGGACTTGCTTGAAGCAAAGTTTGACGAATTTGATACTGCATTCTATCATATCGCACAGCAGATGACAATCTCTATGATTATCTACTATGTTGATATGAATAACGAAACATCTTCTCAGCGTTATCTTGATACCCAGGATATGTTCTATTCTCTTCAGGATAAGTATAATGAGGCATGCAGAACAATGTATCTTGAATCTCCCCACAAGGATGAGCTCTTTGAGGGTTGGACAGAAGACGAAATCCAGAGTCTTCTTGATTACGATCCCGCCGTTCTTGAAATCAGAAAAGAAATCGACGCACTTGAAGTTGAATACAACGAGCTCGGCGCTGATGAATTCAACGACAGAGCAGCTGAAATTTACGCTCAGATCGTAACAAAGAACAATCAGCTTGCTAAGATGTACGGTTATGACAACTACTATGACTATGCTACCGAAAACGTTTATGACAGAGATTACACAAAAGAATCTCTTGCTCAGTTCAGAGAGTACGTTATTGAATACATAGCGCCTGCATTCGGCGGAGCTTATAACCAATATGCAAGTGTAACAAGTCTCCCCACAGATTTGAAGACAAAGGCAAACAGCTTTATGAACAGTAAGTTTGACGGTCTTGATAAGAACTATCTTATCGATTACCTCAACTCTCTTGAAGGAACAATGGGTGACGGTATGCGTCATATGTTCGAAAACAAGAACTGCGTAATTTCCGGTAAGCCCAACTCTCATCCCACAGCATTCCAGACATATCTCTATGAAGATGAAACACCTTTCTGCTTGTTCGGCAGCTCCGGTCAGTCATCTACAACAGTAGTTCACGAAATCGGACACTATTATGCAGCATTGACAAATAATGATCTCAGCAACTATGACCTTATGGAAACACATTCTCAGGGTAATGAGTTCTTGTTCCTCAACTATTGCTCCAACAAGATGGATTCAAGTGTATTCAGCGTAGTAGAAGCATATCAGCTTGTTAACGCATACTACATCATCATTATGGCTACAATCATTGATGAGTTTGAGCAGATAGTATATTCACTTGACAGCGTAGAGGGCTACACATCAGAGGACTTCGACGCAATTATGAGTGAAGTTTGTAAGAAATACGGTGGAGATCTTTACGTATCAAATGTATATGCAGATCCCTTCAATTATTGGAGACAGGTTTGTGTAACAAATCCCGTTTACTACATCAGCTATGCAGTTTCCTCAGTTGCGGCTTTGGAAATCGCTGCTTTGGTAGCAGAGGATAAGGATGCAGCTTTCACAGCATACACAACTCTTGTTGAGGGTGTAACAGAAGAGGACGGATTCCTTAAAGCTCTTGAAAAAGCAGGACTTACCACTCCCTTTGATGAAGAAACCTATACCAATCTTGCTCCCATTTTGACTAAGTATTAATAACAATAAAAATCCCACTCCAATCGGAGTGGGATTTTTTATTGGCTTATCGTATAAAATTTGTTCTTTCGGGATGCTCTTTTTCGGGGAGTCCGAATTTTTCTTTGCCAAGCTCAATGCTTTTCATCAGGAAGATCATATTGTGTGCAAGAGTGCGCATCGTTTGAAGTCCTTCAAGGTCCTCTTGCGCCTCACCCTTTGCTCCTCCGTGAACGCTGTTCCAATATTGGCTTGAAGCTATGGGCATTCCGCTGATAGTAAAATATTTGTTGAGTTGATCGAATGTTGCTGAGCAACCGCCCCTTCTTGCAACTGCAACAGATGCGCCCACCTTCATTCTCTTATCAAAGCCCGTGCTGTAAAAGAGTCTGTCAAGAAGAGCAATAAGAGTTGCATTTGCACTTGCGTAATATACGGGGGAGGCAACTACCATTCCGTCGCACTCCTTGAATATCGGAGCAAGCTCGTTAACAATATCGTCAATAACGCAATTATCCCTGCCGTTGTGGCACATAGCACAGGCCGTGCAACCGCGAATACTCATATTTCCTACCTGAACGCAGTTCACTTCAATTCCGTTATCCTTAAAGACGTTTATCATTTGCTCTAAGGCGAGAGAAGTGTTGCCGTTGAGTCTTGGACTACCGTTAATAATTAAAACCTTCATAAATCCTCTTAATTAAGAATAAAGTCAACTATCGTCTGCGAGCTTTGATTGATCTGCTCAGCATTTGATATAGCTGCTGTACCGTCGCCGTCCTGCTGACCGTACATTCCAAAATATGCGTGATTACCGCCGTTTATTACCTGTTCGGTAAAATCTTCGGGAAGATTTGATTTATTGTTGTTGTATTTGTTTTTGTTAAGAACACCGTCCTCGCTTCCGTAAATTGAAAGAACTTTGAGGTCGGAAATGTCAACTGTTGAGTAAGCTGCAAGAAGTACCACTCCGTCAAACACATCTTCGTTGTCAGAAGCGCAGATAGCTGCCATACTTCCGCCCAAGGAGTGTCCTCCAATGTACCATTTTTCAACTTCGGGGAAATAGTCTGGCAAATCAACGCCCTTATTTATGCCGAATATAGCAAGATTTTGGGGCATTTTAACTAATATGCAAACAATTCCTTGCTCAGCGCACGCATTCAAAAGCGGCTCATAGGCAGTGTGCTCAACAAGTCCGCCCGGATAGAATACAAGCCCTGCTTTGATTTCTCCGCTTGGAACGTAAGCGGTAACTCCGCTTTTAAGCTCTTTTACTTCAACATTTTCAATAAACTCGGCATTGTATGCCTTTATTGCTTCGTCGTCTGCTTCATAAATATCATTGAGATAGATTGCAACCGCACCCAAAATGATTATAAGAACAAGACCTGTGATGAAAATGGGTATCCATTTGTTCTTTTTCTTGGAAACGCTGAGCTTGATGCTCGATTTTTTGGGGGCTGTCACCATATAGTCCACAATGGGAGTTGTCAAGGTCATAAGCACCAATGAATAGATGACCGTTTCAATATCCGTGAAGGGAAGGAAGAGAAGTATGATTGCAAAGTCCTTGATAAAGTGTATCCAACCGAAGTCAAAGTCACCTTTTTTTGCAATAGCCATTGAAAGAACGTGTTCACCGTTGGGCGCACTACCGTATCTGAGCATCAAGCCGGTACCGATTTCGATAAATACCATACCGAGAAGGGTAGCAAGAAGTATATACTGTGAAAGGTCCAGGTTAAAGGGATCGAAAATTTCAACGAATACGGAGTATGTAAGTGTACCGATAGCCATATTGGCAATAAATTTTGAGTCCATCAAACGCCACGCAAGAATATAGCAGAAGGCATTGATCAAAAGTGAAGATAACCAGATTTCTATTTTTCCGTCGGTGAAATGCTCAATAAGACGGGCAATACCGATAATACCACCGTCAGCAGCACCGCTATCGATGTGGATTGCAGTACCGAAAGCAACTATTGCCGAACCCACAATCGTTGCGAAGAGGTTCAGATAGTTGATATTTGCAAATAATCGTTTAAGGGTTTTCATTTATTTTATACCTCTCTGTCATTAATTATCCAAGTAAAACGTCTGAAATAAGCATTATGCAAAACCCGACTAAGAGCGCATAGGTTGCGCCTCTCTCATTTCCGTGCGAGTGAGTTTCGGGAATCATCTCGTCGCTGATTACGTAGAGCATAGTACCTCCTGCAAATGCGAGTGAGAAGGGAAGAATGACCTGTGCCACGCTGACCGCAAAAAATCCGATCATAGTTCCAACCACCTCAATAAGTCCCGTTGCCGCCGCACAAAGAAAGGTCTTTTTGGGGCTTATTCCGCTTGCAAGCATAGGCGCAATTATTACCATACCCTCGGGTATGTTTTGAAGTGCTATACCTCCTGCTATTAAAAGCGCCTGTGAGGTGTTATCCGAACCAAATCCCACACCTGCGGCAATTCCCTCCGGAAGATTGTGGATTGCTATTGCCATAACGAAAAGCAGAACCTTGTTAAGCCCCTCGTTGTTGTGTGCCTCCGTATCGGATCCAACCAATTTGTGAAGATGGGGAACGAGCTTATCGACAAGGTTTAAGCACAAAGCACCTGCAAAAATTCCGATCACCGTAGTGATAATTCCGTATTCACCGCCGTATTCGAGCGACGGTAATATCAAACCGAGTACAGCTGCCGAGAGCATGACACCTGCGGCAAAGCCAAGGGTTATATCGGTAAATTTATGTGATATTTTTTTGAATACAAAGCCAAGCAGAGCGCCGATTACGGTTGCACCGCCAACGCCTAAGGCAGTTAATAATACCAAATCCATAAATATATAACTCCAAATATAAGTTTACATAATGATACATAGTAATTATATCACACTTTTTTAGCTTTTTCAATATCAAAAGTAATTATTTTTATACAGTATATTAATAATTTACCATCACTGTGAAAAATCGGATAAAAAAACGTCAAAAACCTTGACAAATCAAGGGTTTTGCTATAAAATAAATTCATAATTATTTTGAAAAAGGAGAAAACTATGAAAGACAGAAAAGACATACCTGCAAAATATAAATGGGATTTGTCCGTTATATATGCAGATGAAAAAGCGTTTTATGCCGATTACGCAAAGGCAGAAAAAATGATCAAGGAGTTTCCCAAGCACGAAAAGACTATGGTAAAGAGTGCTGAGGGACTCTATAATGCGCTCAGAGCTATGTGCGATATTGAGTCTGTTATAGAAAAGCTTTGGAGCTATGCATCTCTTAACTTCTCGGTTGATTCTTCAAATAATGCGTTCCAGGCGCTCAACGGTAAGGTTCGTGCGCTTGCGGTTCAGGCGGGTTCAGCATCCTGGTTTATGAGTCCTCGTTTGCTCTCTCTCGATATGGACGTTATTGAGGGCTGGCTTAAAGAATATCCCGCACTTGAAACATTCCGCAGAATGATTGAAACTACAATGAGAGAAAAGCCCCATCTTCTTTCTGATGAATGTGAGCAGCTTATGGCAAAGCTCCAGGACGGATTTGGCACACACGGTGATATCAGAAGCATTTTTGCAAACAGCGACCTTCGTTTTGGCAAGATCAGGAACGAGGAAGGCAAGCTCGTTGAGCTTACCGATACAAACTACGTTGCTTTTCTTATGAGTGGCAACCGCAGAGTGCGTCAGGCGGCTTTCAGAAAGCTTTATGAAACCTATGCACAGTTTGGCAACACGTTTGCAACCACCTTTAACGCTATGGTGCGTGAAAGAGGAACTCTTGCTAAGGTGAGAGGATACAAGAATTCGATTACTGCTTCTACCTTCCGTGATGAAGTAACACCCGAAATCTATAATAATCTTATCAACAGCGTTCACACCGGACTTCCTGCACTTTATGATTATTATGCTCTTAAAGCAGAGGTACTCGGTGTGCAGAAGCTCCATCTTTATGACGTTTATGCACCCCTTATCGGTGAGCTTGAAAGAGTTTATTCTTATGAAGAGGCAGTTGAAGAGGTGCTCAAAACAGTAGAAATTTACGGTGATGAATATTACAACGCATTAAAGGCAGGTCTTACCGAAAAGGGTTGGGTTGACGTATATCCCACACGAGGTAAGAGAGGCGGTGCGTTCAGCTCCGGAACACCTGATACAGAGCCATATATCCTTCTTAATTATAAGGAAACTCTTGATGACGTTTCAACTCTTGCACACGAGGCGGGACACTCAATGCACACGTGGTTCTCAACACACTATAATGAGCCACATAACTCAAACTACACGATTTTTGTAGCCGAGGTTGCATCTACCGTTAACGAGTTGCTTTTGTTCCACAGAAAGCTCCGTGAATGCACGGATGATAACGAAAAGCTCTATATCCTCAATCAGTTGATGGAAACGTATAAGGGTACACTTTACCGTCAGACAATGTTTGCTGAATTTGAACGTGATATGCACGCAATGAGCGAAAAGGGAACACCTCTTACGGCTGACGTGGTAAATAAGCACTATTATAAGCTCGTTAAGAAGTATTTCGGACGTGAGGTTGCAGTTGATAAGCAGATTGCTATGGAATGGATGAGAATACCTCACTTCTATTCAAGCTTCTACGTATATAAGTATGCAACCTGCATCAGTGCAGCTTCTGCTATTGTTAAGAGAATTGAAAACGAGGGTAGCTCTTATGTTAATCAGTACATTGATTTCTTAAAGTGCGGAGGTTCAAAATCACCTCTTGACTCACTTCTCGTTGCCGGAATTGATATGAGAGATCCTACCGTTGTAAACGGTGCTATCGAAGATTTCAGAAACGCAGTTGCTGAATTCAGAGCAATTTACAATAAGAGAAAATAAATCAAACAAAAGGGGGCATTTTTCAGGATGCCCCCGTGTTTTTTTGCGTTTCAAATTTTGATTTATTGAGCTGTTTGCTTGCACAAACCAAGCGATTAAAAAAGTTTTTGCGGAGCTTTTTTCAAAAAGCGACCGAGGGTACGGGGCGAGTAGCCCTGTGCAACAGCGTTTCTTTTGGAGCTTTTCTTTGCGCTTCTGGCCTCAAAGAAAAGCGGCTAAA
>JAZURO010000050.1:0-2776 GCA_045606265.1 Eubacteriales bacterium | reverse complement strand
GTGTATTTTTGCGAAGTATATAGAGAAGGGGAAGTCTCTTCTCTTGGATATGGACTTGTAGACGGCGAGATGCGTATTTTGGATTCTGCATTATTTACCTATTGTGGTGATGAAACTAATGATATTAAGTCCGGTTTATGGATTCCCTGTATTGATACTGGTCTTTTGCCGGAGATTAGTGACTATTCATGTAGGAAATTTTGGATTACATTGTGTCCTAAAGGAATTGACCATTACTTTGATGTGTCCCAAAAGGCTGGGGGGAGGGACGATGAAACAGACTATTACCGTGACAAGTTGGATGGATGGCTTGCCAGAATTTACGGAGAAGGAATGCACGACACATTCTCAAAGCGGTATGAATACTGTACGGAATTTAACTACAAAACAGGAAAATGGGGAAAGTAAATGAATAACATCACATATTCAGATCGGTGCAAAACTTACACAAATGCAATGTTGGCTTTTGGAGAACGAAACCAACTGATTGTTGCAATCGAGGAACTATCAGAATGTCAGAAAGAAATCTGCAAGATTCTACGGGGCGGTGAGGGTTACCGACACTTGGCAGAAGAAGTTGCAGACGCAACAATCATGCTTGAGCAAATCCGCCTGATGTTCAACATTAACGATTGCGTGTGAAAATTCATGGACGAAAAGATTAAGCGGCTAGATGACCGTGTGAAAGGTTCAAGAAAAAATGGCAAATCCGATTGATTCACCCACAAGAGAAAAACCTCCATGCAAGGGATGCACTGCAAGAAGTCCAGGTTGCCACGACAAATGTGACAAGTACGCAAAATGGAAATGCAATCTTGAAAAGCTGAACGAGGAACGAAGAAAATACAACGCAAGGGCGGCTATTTTCTCAAAGATCGTGTGATTGACAAACTGAATATTTATTGATAAAATAGTGTATATGGATGGGAAACTGTCTGTATGCACTATTTTTCTGTTTGGAGGTGAGGCTGGATGGCAAAACTGAAATCAATCGCAAGCAAACTCCAAAAGGCACTCACTATGAACGGAAGATATATCACTATCAATCAAAACCAATTCTATTCCGAAAAACTGGAAAAGATGTGTACAAAATATGTGTTGAAAGAGAAAGTGGAAATTGACGATAAAATGCAGAATGTAACCTTGCTTGAAACATTCCGTATGGTCGATGTTGTCAACTTCCTTGCCGATTTACTGAATGGAGGTGAGTAATTGGCACTCACTCCAAAACAGCAGGCTTTTGCTGATTACTACATCGAATGTGGCAACGCAACGGAAGCCGCAAAGAGGGCAGGATATAGTGAAAACAATGTGGGAGAAAATGCTGCCAAAACACTAAAAAACCCTAATGTTTCTGCCTATATAGCGGAACGGATGGAAGAACAAGCACGAAAGCGTGTTGCCGATGCAAACGAGGTTATCGAGTTTTACACCGCGGTTATGCGTGGAGAGGTAAAGGATCAGTTTGGTTTGGACGCCTCGCTCTCTGACCGCTTGAAAGCCGGTGACAGCCTTATGAAGCGATATATGGCAGGCGGTTACAAGTACGGCGAAACGAAACGAGAAGAAGACCCGTTAAGCAAGGCTCTGCGAGAGGAAGCAGAAAGGATGCAAAATGAAGATACCGAATAGTGTCCGCATTGGCGGTGTGGAATATCCTGTGGAATATGTGGAAAACTTAAACAATGGTGTAAACCTTGCTTACGGACATATTGACTACGATAATTGCGTTATTGAGCTTTCTGCGACCGTAGGAACGGCGCACGAAAAGCGGTGCAAGACATTGTGGCACGAAATTTTGCACGGCATACGGGAACACGCAGGACTTGAGATTGAAAACGAAGAAGAAGTTGTCGATATGTTCGCAAAGGGCATTTATCAAGTGTTGCAGGACAACGGAAGGCGTTTCTTCGATATTGCGGACGGTGATAAGGTTGCCGATTAGTGCAAAGCAAAAGAAAATCCTTGCGTTTCCGTACACGAACTTTGATGCACTCATAGCCGATGGTGCTATTAGATCGGGCAAGACCGTTTTTATGATGATTGGTTTTGTTGACGATGCGATGCGCCGATACAACAATCAGCGTTTTGGCATTTGCGGAAAGACCGTTGACAGCACCGTGAAGAACCTCATAATGCCATACATCGGCTTGACTTATGCAAAGGATAAGTACCGCATACAATGGAAGCGGACGGACAAAATCCTTGTAGTGTCCGATGGGAGACACGAAAACATTTTTGAGGTGTTTGGTGGCAAGGATGAAAGCAGTTTCAGTTTGATACAGGGCAGAACTTTGGCAGGTGTCCTACTAGACGAGGTAGCCTTGCAGCCCCGTTCTTTTGTGGAACAGGCTTGCGCCCGTTGCTCTGTGGATGGTTCAAAACTGTGGTTTAACTGCAACCCCGCAAGTCCACAGCATTGGTTTTACAAAGAGTGGGTATGCCAGCCGAAAAAGCACAATGCAATCCGTTTGCACTTCCTGCTGGAAGATAACCCGTCGCTGTCACAGCGGATTATTGACCGTTATAAGTCAATGTACACGGGAGTGTTCTACAACCGATATATCCTGGGTGAATGGTGCGTTGCGGAAGGTCTGGTGTATGACTTTGGTGAGGATAACATTGTTGACGAAATCCCGTCTAACGGTGAATATTATATCTCCATTGACTACGGCACAATGAACCCATTTTCTGCGGGTTTGTGGTGCGTTCTTGGCGACAAAGCAAGTCGGAGGCCAAGCGGTCTTAGGAAGACAAATTATTGTGCCAACTCCTT
>JAZURO010000049.1:0-6184 GCA_045606265.1 Eubacteriales bacterium | reverse complement strand
CGTTGCGCTCATACCGTTAAAGGTGGTTGGACAGCCCATTGAGTTGTACGCAACTATCGCTCCGTTATATCTCGTCAACCTATCGGGACGGCTTGTGTTATACGTAAAACTCTTTGTAACAGGAGTGCCGCTTGGCTCCGTGCCCTTGGGGGGATAGTCATACGTCTTGACACTCTCAATATTTCCAATTCCATTATACACGTATTCTACCGTTTTGTCAAGTGCTTGATTATCTTCTCTTATAAGCTGACCGTATTCGTCGTAAGTATAGGTAGTAACAGCTCCGTTTGCAGTAATAGATGATATTCTGCCCATATTATCGTATTCATAATTCGATATACCTATTTGTTGATCAAAAATATGTTCTTCAACTTCCTCAATTCTCGATTTATCATACGTAAAGCATTTATCAAAAATAGCATTATCAATATTATGAGTCTTCTTTGTCAATCTATGAAAATCATCCTCATATTCATTTGTAGTTTTATGCATCATAAACGTAGGAGGTACAATCCCCCAAATAGTATCTGTTGCATACGTAAATTCTGAAATAGTGCCATCAGCGGTGGGGTCGTTTTCTCCTTTTTCATACTCAATAGTCTTTGACAAACATCTGAATTTGTCCGAGGTAGGATAATAATGCTCCGTTTTTACCCTGCCAATGCTGTCATAAGTGAAAGTTTCTCTGCTGATTATATCGGAAGCATCCGCAGTGTCAACAACCGTTTTCTCAGTCAACTCGCCTTTGGTGCTGTATATATTTGTAGTCGTTTCACCACGCAACAAATCGGCACTTGTTGAAAGAACGGCGCATCTATTATCGGAGCTGGGTATTTCTTCAACCTTACTTGCATCTATAACAGGCGCAATATCATAAACGTTTTCAAGCACTCCTTCAATTTTCTTCAATCTGCCATACTTATCATAAATATGAGTTGTTGTGTGCAAAGGGCTTGCCTCAGTCGGATATTTGCTGACTACGGTATCCGTATCATCATTCTCATTCTCGCTATACGTATGATGTTCAACGCCTGTACCGTTTTTAAGAACACTTTCAAGCTCACCCTTGTCAGAATAGCCAAATGTGTAGGTAAGCGTACCATCACTCAATGAATTAACCCTGCCGTTAGCATAGCCGAAAATATTCTTTCTGGCATTATCACCCACAGCAAAGGATTGGTTTATCAAGGCACTCATATCGCCGTCATAGGTGTTTGTGATTACGGTATTATCGGGCAATCGGATTGTTTTTATTGCTCCCCATTTGCTATCCATTGTACAAACAGTCGAATTATTAAACTCGTCCGTTACCTGTATTTCCATATCTCCGTTTGTATTAGTAGAATATGTTACCGTTTTAGTGCTGAGTCCTTGGATTCCCTCAAACGTTAGCAAACCGTCTTGATTATACGTATAAGAGGTTGTTATATCGTTGCTTGTTTCGGAAACAACATCAAGTTTTGAATTAAACTGACTGGTGCTAACAAGCACACCGTTGACAAAACTGTTTGAAATAATGGATGAGGTGGGGTTGTTTTCATCAATATCAAGTATATTGATATACTGTTTATTTTCTTTATCAGTGATTCTTTTTCCGACTTTAACTGCACTGATATCTATTGCCTGATCGTTATATATAACAGCCAAACCCGTAACCCCTGTAATAACTTCTTTCAAATTGTTGTAATACGCTTCGCCATTGTTAACATTTTTCTTTGCGTTAATCTTATACTTGATAATATCATCAACAGTTGCACCTTCAAGCCAATTGTTTTGACCGTTTTTCGTATAACGTATGCATCTATCATCAATAGGAATATATACTCCGTTATAATTCAAAATATCTTCTGACTTGTATAAATGAGCATACTCCCAATCACCCTCCTGATAATCGGGGAGATACTCTATTTTGAAATCTCTCGTTTTATATGTTCCTGTATTAGCACCAAATGAAATAGATATGTCGTTTGACTCACTTTTATAAATAAAAGCAAAATAAGTCCATTGGTCGGGAGTGCAGTATATTATTTTTCTGGGGTCAGTTTTTCCTTCCAATGTTAATTCAAATTGTTGGGCGAAATAATTAACCCATCCCGAAACCAAGAAATAACCTCTGGAATTACCGTAATTCGTCAAACTTCTAGTCCATTTTCCATTCAAACCATATAATAAACAATCACAATCATTATATGTTTGTTTCGCAACAACCTTTTGATCCTGATATATTGAAATATTGCCAAGATATCTATTGAGGTAAAACATAGAATCAAAATTATCTTTATACTCAAAAGAATACTTGGGCTTTTTATTTTCATACTGCACCATTGTTTTCACACCGTTCTTATCGGTTATTACAACAAGATTACTCCCTCCATCAACAAAATTGCTGGCATAGCCGGGATACGTATAAGAGATTTTGTTTACAATCTCATCGCCGATTTTATCAATGATGCTGAGAGTGGAGTTCGTCTCTGCTATTAATTCCTTAATGTACGTTACAGTTTCTTCATTCTCGGTTGCACTGCCCGTGACAGTGAAATTCATATTTGATAATTGCAATTCATATTCCACTCCCGAATAGTGATCAACTAAAACGGAAGAATCATTGTCAGATGCGTTGATCGTCGTAGTACAAATGCTCTCAGAGCCGACCTTATACGTAATTGTGATTTCAGAATCATCGGGATATGTAAAGATGATTTTTTTATTGTTATTGTATATGATACTGCTCAGTCTTCCGTTACTAAGATGCAAAAAGGTTAAAAAGGCATTGTCGCTGTATTTATCACACATTGACATAAGATAACCGTTCTGATTATATACCTCTTTGCTTCCGTCGGGATATTCCACGGTATAGTCAAAGGTTTCAATACCGTCTTCCATTTCTATATCGCTTCCGGGTATTGGCGGCAAGCTCGGACGTGCAGTTGTTCTTATAATTCTTTGCGAATCATCCCCGAAAGTATAAACGCCGTCGTTATTGTAAAGATTTGTTGTTTTTCCGTACTCATCAACGAAGCTTGTTGGGCACTGCGTGCTACTATCAAGAATAATTCGTTTCTGCCAATTGAATTTGTAGCCCTTAAAAACCGAAAATGTGTTTTCTCCCCTATTCGCATAATTGAACACAAGCGACAAATTAATCGTATGCAAGATATCTCCGAAAGAAAGCAAGGGCAGCTCGTGAATATAGTTGGCGTATGGCAAATCGAGCTTTATCTGCCCCACGTCGTATTTTTTAACATAAGTATTTGACATTTTTTGTCCTCCTTTTTTATTTTTTGTTTTTCTTATGCTTTGCACGTCGATTGAGTTAAGAGCATACTATCCGTGCCAATAATCGCCCTTTTTCTTAAACAATCAAGTTAACCACCTCCTTGTGACACTGATTATATACTAAAAAAAGGTGTCAAAAGGTGCCAAAAGGTGCCACAGGGTGCCATTTTTAAGAGGTTTTTTGATTATTTTTTTGAAAACCTCTTTAATTTTACGGAAATATGTGTTATACTAATATAATTAAGAGATATATACAAAAGGAAATCCCAAAATGGCTGAAAACAAAAAGAAAAAGGGCGAGCTTTTATCAAGATTTCTGCCCTATTACAAAAAATACAAAGGAATACTTATTCTCGACCTTCTTTGCGCTTCGCTGACAACCGTGGTTGAGATCGTTCTGCCACTAATTGCCCGTGAAATCACGGGAAGAGCCGAAACCGACGTTGCTTCACTAACACCAAGATTTATCATTACCTGCGGTATTATTTATCTTGTACTCCGTCTTATCGACACAGCGGCATACTACTATATGGCATCAACAGGACACATTATGGGTACAAAAATCGAAACGGATATGCGCAGAGATTTCTTTACCCACCTTCAAAAGCTCTCGTTCTCGTACTATGACAATACGAAAATCGGTACTTTGATGTCAAGAATCACAAGCGACCTCTTTGACGTTACCGAATTTGCGCATCACTGCCCCGAGGAGTTCTTTATAGCAGGCATTAAAATTATTGCATCATTCATCATTCTCTGCACAATCAACGTCCCCTTGACACTTCTCATATTTGCGATAGTGCCCGTTATGATTTTGTGTATGACCCGCTTCAGAACGAAGATGAAAGAGGGCTTTAAGGAGAGCCGTCGCATAGTCGGTGAGCTGAATTCCCAGGTTGAGGACAGCTTGCTCGGTATTCACGAGGTTAAGTCCTTCGCTAACGAGGATACTGAAATTAAAAAATTCGAAAAGAGTAATTCAAGCTTCCTTTCCGTAAAAAAGAAGGTCTATAAATATATGGGCGCGTTCCAATCGTCAACAAGATTTTTCGACGGTGCGCTCTACATAATCGTAGTTGTTGCGGGTGCATTCTTCCTTGCCGACAACAAGATCACAAGCGCAGACTTTATCGCCTTTATGCTCTTTGCAAGTATGCTCCTCACATCAATCCGACGCCTTGTTGAGTTTACAGAACAGTTCCAGCGAGGGATGACAGGTATTGAGCGTTTTTGTGAGATTATGGATATTGATCCCGATATTGAGGACAGCGAAAATGCAGAAAGCATTGAGAACGTAAAGGGCGACATCACCTTTGAAAATCTCACCTTCCGTTACAGCGGAACCGAAAAGAACGTTCTTTGTGAACTGAATCTTCACGTAAAAGCGGGCGAAAGTGTGGCACTCGTTGGACCCTCGGGCGGCGGAAAAACTACACTTTGTGCGCTTATTCCCAGATTCTATGAAGCAAACGACGGTCGAATCCTGATTGACGGCAAGGATATTAAGGGTATAACACAAAAATCACTCCGTGAGCATATAGGTATCGTTCAGCAGGATGTTTATCTTTTCTCAGGCAGTGTTCGTGAGAATATCGCATACGGAAAACCCGATTGCACCGAAGATGAAATTATTGAGGCGGCTAAGCTCGCCGGTGCGCACGAGTTCATTCTCACCCTTCCCGACGGTTACGATACCTACGTCGGTGAACGTGGTGTAAAGCTCTCAGGTGGACAGAAGCAGCGAATTTCAATCGCACGTGTGTTCCTCAAAAATCCCCCGATTCTCATTCTTGATGAGGCGACAAGTGCGCTTGACAATGAGAGCGAATATCTCATTCAGCAATCTCTTGAAAAGCTCGCCAAGGGCAGAACGACCTTCACTGTTGCTCACCGCTTGACGACAATCAAAAATGCTGACAGGATCCTTGTGCTTACCGAAAACGGTATTGAGGAAAGCGGAACTCACAAGGAGCTTATAGAAAAGGGCGGACTCTATGCCGACCTTTACAAGATGTACTCATTTACTGAATAAAATGTTTTGGAGTTAAAATGGAAAAATCAAAGCTTGATAAAATAAAATACTACGCTCACGAGCAAAAGGTTCGTGAGCTTACCGAAGAAGAAAAAAAGGAACAGCACGAGCTGAGAATGGAATACGTTGCAGAAATTCGTGCCTCGTTTGGTGCTCAGCTTGAAAACACGGTGGTTCAATATCCGGACGGAACGAAAAAGAAATTCACCGAGGTTGCAAAAAAGAAATAATATGACAGCTTTTAAGGAAATTATAACTAATTCGCCCGAGGAAACCGAAAAGGTTGGATTCGATTTGGCTTGTGAGCTTGAAAAAGATCTTGCCCTTCCCCATTTTATCGCTCTATACGGTGATTTGGGAGTAGGAAAAACCGCCTTTGTACGTGGGTTTGCCAAAGTCTTCTCACCGAATGCACTCGTGCGATCGCCAACCTTTGCGCTCGTCAATGAATATCCCACAAAAAAGGGACAAAGACGGCTTTTTCACTTTGATATGTACCGAATCACCGACGAGGATGACCTTTATTCGATTGGATATTACGATTATCTCGACGAAGGCTCAGTTTGTCTTGTTGAGTGGAGCGAAAACATTCCCTATGCTATTCCCGATGAGCATATAAGAGTTGAAATCACGAAAACAAATCTCGATATCCCGAACGAAAGAAATATTAAAATTGTAATTGCATAAATTGGGGTTTATAGAAATGTTAGCACAAACCCCGTGCTATTGTTTCGTCCACCTTTTCAAAGGTGGCTCTCCACGAGTAGTGGCGCCCGCCGCGTAGGCGAAACGGCATTTTCTTTTTGCAAAGCTTTTTCTTTTGTGCCTATTGTGGCAAAAGAAAAAGCGTCTAACAAATCTTGATATCAAAAGGAT
>JAZURO010000048.1:0-6409 GCA_045606265.1 Eubacteriales bacterium | reverse complement strand
GCACTCGCTTGGCGCTGTTGTTTTGCGTCGCTTTTTCAATATGTTAGCACAAACCCAATCTCTGTAACTCTTTACAAACAACATCTTACGTACAAACATTACGTCTATTAACAGAGTAGCAAATCACAGGTTTTCGAGCCGCCTGTTAAAATGGCGAGAAAACCGTTATGTGTTGCAACGCAACACGATTTGCGCAAGATTTTGCCACGAAGTTCTATAAAAAAGTTTTTGCGCCACTTTTTTCAAAAAGTGGCAAATCCAAATCTTTGTAACTTTTTACAACCAATATCTTCCGCACAAACATTATGTCTATTAATAGAGTAGCAAATCCTCAATTTTGAGGGCGCCTGTTAAAATGCCCTCAAAATTGTTTTGTGTCAACTCGTTGACACGATTTGCGCAGAGTCTTGCTACGAAGTTCTCTTAAAAAGCTTTTTGGTTCTTTTTCTCGAAAAAGAACAAGAAAGTTCTTCTTTGTAACTTTCTCAAAAAGTGGCAAAACCAATCTCTGTAACTTTTTCAAGCAGCGTAAGTAGTTCTCAGTATTACTTTTTGACATATTTTAGTCGCGGGGTTGTTAATAAACTATGAATTTGTGGAAATATTTTCAATTTATCAACAATTTTTCCACAATGTTAAAAAGATGTTGAAAACCACCATAAATTATCCTTGTAAAAATGCTCAAAGCATTGATTTTATTAGCTTTATTAAATTTGAAATATGTTGAAAACCTTGCGGGAAACGGAAAATAAACTGACGAAACTGTGTCGCTCTGCGGCAAAACTCAGCAAAAGTTTTCCTTTCCACAGACTTTTGTGGAAAAGTGCAAAAATCACAAATTTTGCGTTTTTTCGACTTTGCGACAAAGAACTGTCGCCCTGGCAGTTTCGGGTCAGAGTTATCCACATTTTGTCATAAAAATTCAAACAAATTTTCAACAGCAAAAAATCATCATAAAAGCCAATAAAATCAGGGCTTTGTGTGAGTTTTCCACATTTTCCACAGGCACTATTACATATTATAATTATTATTTATATATTTATTTCATTCATTTCTTTATATCGCGCGCGAGAAAGAGATAGAATTTTTACTGAAAAACCTTTATTGACAGAAAGCTGTCGCCCACGGAGAAAACTTTGTGGTATAATAAAAAGCAGAAAGGAGATGCCGTTATGATCTATTTGAACGTCGGTGCCGGAAAAAGCATAAGAGAGCAGGACGTTATCGGCATTTTCGATATGGACACCTCAACCGTTTCGCCGATAACAAGGAAGCTCTTAACAAGCGCAGAGAAGGAGAAGAGAACGGAGTCGCCCTCGCTCGAAATCCCCAAATCGTTCATTCTCTACCGTGCGGAAAGCGGCGAAATCAAGGTCTGCTTCTCTCAGTTTTCCTCCGCCTCCCTCTTCGGCAGAATGGGTAAGGAAAACGTGAGGTAGAAAGGTATGATTAATATAATCAATATCTAACGGTCCAAAGCAAAAGTAACTTATTCACTAACATACAAACAACAATTTGAAAGGAAACAGAAATGGAAAACCTTGAAAAAAATCTCGACCTTGTGGTTGAGGACAGCTACACCGAAGAAAATATACAGGTACTTGAAGGACTTGAAGCGGTAAGAAAGCGCCCGGGTATGTACATAGGTACAACGTCGATTGGCGGTCTTCATCATCTCGTTTATGAGATAGTGGACAACTCCATTGACGAGGCGCTTGCAGGTCACTGTGACAAAATAACCGTTACTATCAATCCCGACAATTCCGTGACCGTTGAGGACAACGGACGTGGTATTCCTTCGGCGATACACCCGAAGCAGGGAATCCCCACGCCCGAGGTAGTTTATACAATTTTGCACGCAGGCGGTAAATTCGGCGGCGGCGGATACAAAATTGCGGGCGGTCTTCACGGCGTTGGCGCATCCGTTGTTAACGCACTTTCAGAATGGCTTGAGCTTGAAGACGTTTATGACGGAAAGGTATATACTGAGCGCTTTGAAAGAGGTAAGGTTGCACGCGCTTTCAAGTGCGTTGGCGATCCCTTGGATAAGCCCCACGGTGTTAAGGTGACCTTTAAGCCCGACCCTGAGATTTTTGAGGACACGGTGTTCGTTTACGAAACACTTGAGAACAGAATGAGAGAGCAGGCATTCCTTAATGCAGGCGTGCGCATAGCTCTTATCGATACACGAGGTGAAGAGCGTGTTGAAAACGAGTTTATGTACGAGGGCGGTATCAAGAGCTTTGTTACGCATCTCAACAACAACCGTCACAACGAGCTTATTCATCCCGAGGTCATCTATATGAAGGGAGAGAAGGGCACAAGCATTGCCGAGGTAGCTTTGCAGTACAACGACAGCTACAACGAGCTTATTCTCTCGTTTGCGAACAATATGCACACCATTGAGGGCGGTACGCACGAGACCGGCTTCAAATCGGCTATTACAAAGGTTCTTAACGATTACGCAAGAAAAGCGGGAATCCTTAAAGACAGCGACAAGAATCTTTCAGGCGAGGACGTGCGTGAGGGCCTTTGCGCCATTATCAGCGTTAAGCTTGAGGATGCGCAGTTTGAGTCGCAGACCAAGGCGAAGCTCGGTAACAGCGAAGTAAGAACGCTTGTAGAGGGTATTGTTAACGCAAAGCTCTCCGAATACTTTGAAGAAAATCCCACGGTGGCTAAGAATATTCTTGACAAGGCGCTTGCGGCATCACGCGCAAGAGAGGCGGCAAGAAAGGCAAGAGAGCTTACACGCCGAAAGGGCGTGCTTGGCGGTTCAACTCTTCCCGGCAAGCTCCGTGACTGTCAGGAGAGAAGGATAGAAGTAACTGAGCTGTATCTTGTAGAGGGAGATTCTGCGGGCGGTTCTGCAACGCAGGGAAGAAACTCAAAATTCCAGGCGATATTGCCCCTCAGAGGTAAGGTTCTTAACGTAGAAAAGACAAGAATTGACAAGGTTTATTCAAACCTTTCGCTCATTCCCATTATCCAGGCGCTTGGCTGCGGTATCGGTGAGGAATTTGATATTGCCAAGCTTCGTTACGGAAAAATAATCATTATGGCGGATGCCGACGTTGACGGATCTCACATCAGAATACTTCTTCTCACCTTCTTCTTCCGTCATATGCGTCAGCTTATTGACGATGGGCACATCTATCTTGCTCAGCCCCCTCTTTACAGAGTTTACAAGAGAACGGGCGGCAGAAATCAGCAGGAATATTATGCATTCTCTGATGCTGAAAGAGATAAATATATCGAGCTTCTCGGCGGACACAACGTTGAAGCAGACCGCTATAAAGGTCTTGGTGAAATGGATGCTGAGCAGCTTTGGGAAACGACTATGAATCCCGAAAGAAGAACGCTTTTGAAGGTCACCACCGAGGACGCAGCCGCTTGTGATGCAATGTTCTCTCTCCTTATGGGTGACAAGGTAGAGCCAAGACGTGAATTTATTGAGCAAAATGCGAAATTTGCCGAAAATCTTGATATTTAACGAAAGGAGAGCTTACGATGGCAATGGAAAATTTAAGTAAACACGACAGCGACAGAGTGGAATTTCCCGAACAGAAAATCGTTGACGTCGAAATGAAAAAGGAAGTAGAACGTTCATTTATTGAATATTCTATGTCAGTTATTGCGGCACGTGCTCTCCCCGACGTGCGTGACGGTATGAAGCCCGGTCAGAGAAGAATCCTTTATGCTATGTATGAGGACCATCTCACAAGCGACAAGCCCTTCCGCAAGTCGGCAACTACCGTTGGTAACGTTCTTGGACGTTATCATCCCCACGGTGACGCAGCCGTTTACGGAACGATGGTTCGTATGGCGCAGAGCTTCTCATACAGATATACACTTGTTGAAGGACACGGAAACTTCGGTTCAGTTGACGGTGACGGTGCAGCTGCTTACCGTTACACCGAGGCACGTCTTTCAAAGATATCCGACGAGCTTATGCGTGACCTTGACAAGAACGTTGTTGTAATGACGAAGAACTTTGACAACCGTCTTGACGAGCCCACGGTGCTTCCTGCAAGATTCCCGAACCTTCTTGTAAACGGTTCGGTGGGTATTGCCGTTGGTATGGCGACAAATATCCCGACACACAATCTCGGCGAGGTTATAGACGGTACGATTTACCGTATGGATAATCCTGAGTGTACGGTTGAGGAGCTTATGGAATACATCAAGGGTCCCGATTTCCCAACGGGTGCAACGATATACGGTGTGAACGGTATCATTGACGCATACAAGACGGGTAAGGGACGCATAATCGTTCGTTCCAAGGCGAAGATTGAGGAAGAAAACCGCAGAATCATTATCACGGAAATTCCTTATATGGTTAACAAGTCCACTCTTTGTGAGAGCATTGGCAACCTCGTTAACGAAAAGAGAATAGAGGGAATTACCGACATCCGTGATGAGAGTGGCAGAGCAGGTATGAGAATCGTTATCGAATACCGCCGTGATGCAAATGCGCAGGTTATTCTCAATCAGCTTTACAAATTTACACAGCTTCAGGAAACCTTTGCGGCGAATATGCTCGCTCTTGTTAACAATGAGCCGAAAACTCTTTCGCTCCCGCAGATTCTTGATTACTATATCGCTCACCAGGAGAGCGTTATCATAAGAAGAACTCAGTTTGAGCTTGACAAGGCACTTGCACGTCAGCACATTCTTGAAGGCTACAAGATTGCAAACGACAATATCGACGAAATCGTTGAATTGATGAAAACTTCAAAATCAATTCCCGATTCCAAGGAAAGATTGATGGAAAGATACGGTCTTTCCGAAATTCAGGCGCAGGCGATCGTTGAAATGACTCTTGGACGTCTTACAGGTCTTGAAAGACAGAAGATCGAGGACGAGCTTGCACGTCTTGCAGCTCTTATTGCCGACCTTCGTGACATTCTTGCAAACGAGTGGAGAGTTAAAGAGATAATCAAAGAAGAAATGCTTGAAATAAAGAGAAAATTTACCGACGAGAGAAGAACGGAAATTGTTCCTGCCGAGGACGATATTCTTCTTGAAGACCTTATCGAGCGCCACGAGTGTATTATCACTCTCACTCACGCAGGATACATCAAGCGCCAGCCCGCTGACACTTATTCTGCTCAGCACAGGGGCGGCAAGGGTATTATCGGTATGACGACCAAGGAGGAGGACTTCATTGAAAAGGTTGTCGGCGTTCATTCTCACTCATATCTTATGTTCTTTACCAATATCGGTAAGGTGCATATGAGAAAGGCATATCAGATTCCCGAGGCGTCAAGAACTGCAAAGGGAACCTATATGACGAATATTATCGAGCTTGAGGACGGTGAAAAGATCACAGCTATGATTTCCGTTCCCGAGTTCAACGAGAGCGATTATCTCGTTATGGTTACAAAGTACGGTGTAGTTAAGAAAACGCTTCTCTCTGAATACGAATATCAGAGAAAGGGCGGTAAAAAGGCACTTACTCTTGACGAGAGCGACGAGCTTGTGTTCGTAATGCGCACGCAGGGTAATTCAGGTCTTATTCTTGCAACAAGACACGGTTCTGCCGTTCGCTTTGATGAGAAAAACGTTCGTGCTATGGGACGTGTTGCCCGTGGTGTAAGAGGTATCAAGCTCCGTGGTGACGACTACGTTTGCGGTGTTGCGGTTGTTGATATGACCAAGAAACTCATTACCATTACTGAAAACGGATTCGGTAAAAAGACTGAATTCTCCGATTTCCGTGAAATGAAGAATCGTGGCGGTATGGGTATCGTTTGTCACAATCTCAACGAAAAGACGGGACTTCTTGCCGGAATTTCCGTTGTTGATGACGATAACGATATTATGATGATTACCGACCAGGGACAGATGATCCGTATCCCTGTTTCTGACGTTCCCACTTATTCAAGAAGCGCACGAGGTGTTATCGTTATGAGACTTGCTGAGGATCAGCATATCGTTAACTTCACAAAGGTTGCAAAAGAAGAACCCGAGGATGAAATCGCCCCCGAGGTAGCACCCATTGATGAAAATGAGGTTGTTGAAAACGTTGAAGCCGTTGAAACTGTTGAAGAAACACCCGAAACAGAACAAAACGAAGAATAATTTGCAAAAATTAAAGGACTTAACCCTCTTGGTTAAGTCCTTTTTTGAAAGTTACAAAATAAGAATGTGGGGGCTTTTTTGCAAAACCGCCCCCACGCCCCCGAAAAACTTTAATAGATTTTTATTGTGTTGCCGTAGAGTTTGTGCTGACCCGACTTGATTTTGCGCAAATCGAGCATTGAAATTCTGCGAATATTCAATGCATTGTTATTTTCGTGTGTAAACACGAAAAAACCTCGATTTGCTACTGCTTTACATGGACGTGAGTTTTTTGGGTTAACATTATGTTCGCACTTGTATTGTGCTATTGTTTCGTCCACCTTTT
>JAZURO010000047.1:0-7439 GCA_045606265.1 Eubacteriales bacterium | reverse complement strand
AGTATGAATGATGTATTGAATGATTACGCAACTGGGTATTTACAACAGTACGTTGACAAGGTTCATAATCTCGGACTTGCGGGCGAAGATACCACGAAAGCCCAAGAGGAGCTCAACAACGCTATTGCGGTTATGGCAACTTTACTGAGGACATCAGCTATCGCAGAAGCCACCGAAGCGTATGAAAAGCAAAGAGACGAAATTGAAGAACAACTTGACAGATATAAAGAGCTGATAGACATCCGCAAGGATCTGCTTAAGACATACAAAGAAGAAGTTGATTATCAAAAGGAGCTCGAAAAGAAACAGCGTAATATTGCGAGTTTGCGTACACAAATATCCTTGTTGAAACTGGATAACTCGGAGTCGGGCAAAGCTCGCGCAAGAGAACTGGAAGAAGAATTGAGCGAAGCTCAGGATGAGTTGGATGACTTCACCCTTGAGCACGCTATTGACCTTTTAATTGACGATCTTGATAGTCAATATAGCGAATACGAAACTCTTATCGAGCGCGAAGTTGACAGAATTACGGCGGCGATCGATGGTCTTGCAGCGAGCTTAAATGTAACACCTGTCGTTCCCGCACCCACCGAGCAACACCATACTGGTGGATTTGCAGGCGGTATGGCGACTCTCAAAGATAACGAGATTTTTGCAAAGCTCTTGAATGGCGAATTCGTTTCCACTCCCGCACAAATGAGCAAGTTCTTGAGAGATACTTATCCCAAAATGCTTGGTATGGCGCAGAGTGGTAATGGCGGTATTCAGTATAACGCGCCTATTGTCGCTATCAGGTGCGACTCGGTTACCGAGGATACTATGCCTACCCTCAAGAAGGTAGTTAAGCAAGCGGTGGATGAGGTCAAGAAGGAAATTGACAGCGCATTCAGCAGGACAGGCTACCGCAGGGAAGTCAATAAATTTTCAATATAACCAAGAGCCGTTGCAATACACGGCTCTTTTACTATAGAAAGGAGTATTATGTTTAACGCTACATACTTTACATATGACGGCGTGTATTCCGGGGCTTACAATCTGAAGATTGCTTCGTTTGACAGTGAAACCGTTGAAGATACTGCGGTGTTCGCGCCGACATTGAACATAACAAAATCGGCGAGAGCTCGTAGATTTTTGCACAACGGCATTGAATATGATGACGCTCCTGAATATACATTCAGCATCATTTCTCAAGAAGCGATTTCGGATGCGCAAAGGAGAGAGATACTGACTTGGCTGGTTGGCAGAAATGATTTCAAAAAACTTCAGATGCACCAGCCCGAGTTCGAAGACTATTATTACAACTGCGTTTTTACAAGCGCGGATTTAATATATGTCAGAGGAAGGTGCCACGGCTTTACCGTAACGGCAAAATTCGACTCCATATTTGCATATGGCAGACCGAAGAAAATAATCGTGACAGGAACTGGTACGACGCAGACTGTAAGAATTGTCAACAACTCCGATATCCCCGATGATTACATCTATCCCATCGTAACTTTCACAATGACGGAAGAGGGAAATGTAACCATTCTGAATACGAGTGAAGCTGTTCAAGCTGAGTTCAAGTTTACTGGAGTAAGGAATACTGAAACAATCACGGTTGATAACGAACTCAAAATAATCGAAAGCACAATTGGAGGGGACAGGCTTTCCCTCTTTAATAAAAATTGGCTTAGGTTGCAGCACGGCGTTAATGTCCTTCAGGTAACTCTCAAAGGGACAATGACGATTACAGTGCCGACCTATGCTATGATAGGATTCTAAAAAGGAGGAATACATGGAATTCTTGTTTGATCACTATAAGAAGATTAAGGATCCAATCCTGTATCTTCACAATCCCGACATGAAACCCATTAGCGCAATCAAGGCGCGAAACAGGAATTTCGTGTTGAGGTTCAATGACCTCTCGGAGCTTACGTTTGAAGCTCCAAAGTACGAAAAGAGTAAAGACGGAACGATGTTTGAACTTCCGTACTACTCTCGTCTGGCGACCAAAAGACTTATCAAGATTGATGAAATCGGTTGGTTCCAGATTACTCAAGCGGTAGAAAACGAAGATGGCTTAACCGCCTATATGTCTATTACCGCGCAATCGCATCAGTGTGCGTTCAAAGAGAAAGGATTTTTCTGCGAAGGTAGACTTTACAAATTCTATGATGAGTCCGATCCATATGACGCAAACTATGATTCAGATAAAGAAGATGCAATTCCTTCGGTTGTCGGTCAGCTTTATCAACAGTTGGGTATCAAGGTTGCGGTAGCTATCACAGATTTTGAGCCCGACGAAGATTATGGCGATTGGACAATCGTGTATATTGATCCCGCATTGAAGTATGCGGAAGGCGCTACATCCAATATATGCAGAGCATTTAAAGAGAACAGCGCCACATACGGATATGACTTTATGGTCAACTCTGTAGAAAATGCTTTTGAAGTAATTTTTGATTTCGACTTTATGCATCACGCCATAAAAGTTAAAAGAGTCGAGAGCGTTACTCAAAAGACAAATATATACCTCTCATTCGACAACGTCGTGAATGAGTTACAGACGACTGAAAAAGCAGATGACATCGTTACCGTTCTTAACTGTTCTGGCAACGATCTGGACATAAGAACAGTAAACCCCACAGGGACTAATTACATCGTTGACTTCAGTTATTATATGGATGAAGTTAATTATCACTGGATGTCACAGGCACTTATCAGTAAAATCAAAGCTTGGAAGAGTTTAGTGGATAGTAAGAAAGTTCAGTATTCCACTTTGGTAAGCAACTTGAGAGATGCTTACGAGGCTCACACAGAGGCATCATCGGATATCGTGTATATCAAACGTAAAAACCAAGACCTTGAGGCAGTACGCGATCAATACATAGTTGACAATACTACGGCTAATATGCTTTTTGTGGCAGAAACAATAGAGGTCGGCAAGAAGAGCCTTGATAGTAGTTCTCCGTACCATACTACAGCTTTGGTAGATACAGACCAAAGAACTTGTTATTCTGAGCCCCCTACATATTCCGACGGTTCCTTTTCATTTAGTGGAAGCGGGACAAAAGCTACTCTAAAATCAAGTATGGAAAATAACAAGCTTTACTATATGGATTACTCTGGTAACACATATTGTAAAATTGTTATGGGTAGTAAAGTAGAGAATGGTGCAGAGGTAAACTATGTTGCCAGCGTTGAAAGATATACAGTGTATTCCAACGTATCTACGTGGCTGACAATTTATGGTACTGCTATAGATAGCAAGCAGGACATCATTGACGAACGTCAGGCTACCGTAGACGAAGTGTTAGGGCAGATGCAAACCATAGCAGACGAGACTAATATTCTAAAATACTTCTCGGATACTCCAATTTTGCTTACCGAATTGAGGCACTATTGGATAGAGGGCGATTACAACAATGAAAACTTGGCGGTTTTAGATAGCACAACCCAAGAGGAGGCTATCGATTTGGCGAGGGAGTTGCTTGCTTGTGGTGAGAAAGAGCTTGCTCGCGTTTGTCAGCCTCGTTTCTCGGTGAGCGTCAATTCAATAAAGTTTATTAAGATATATGCTTTTCGTAAATTTACGTATGAGCTTGCATTAGGCAAGGTGATTACCGTTGAAAAAACGAAAGATGTATATTACTATCCCGCCTTGACTCAGATGAGCTTTAGCTTGGAAAATGGTGATGACACATTTGAGCTTGTTTTCTCCAACGCTCTTAAACTTACTGACTGGGGTTTCACATATGCAGATTTAATTGCCTCCGCGTCCAATACATCTAAAAATGTCATTTCTAACTGGAATGAACTTATGGATTATAGCACTCATAAAAATTCAATCCAAGAACTACTTTTAAATCCCCTTGACAAAACACTACGACTTGCGGAGAAGAGTATGAATAATCAAGAGTTCGTAGTAGATAATACGGGTATTCTTGGTAGGAGACGCAAGAGCGAAGACCTATTTGAGCCTGAGCAGGTGAGAATGATCAACAACTTACTTCTGTTTACGGACGATAGTTGGCAAACGGTAAAAACGGCGTTAGGTAAGATTGTTTACAATGAGGATGGCGTAGATAAAAAGGCATATGGTTTGTTGGCTGAAGTACTTGTTGGATCTCTCATTATGAGCAACAAGACCAAAATTGTCAACGAGGATAGTTCAATTATCTTAGATGCTAATGGCATTTTGATAAAAAAAGCCGATGGCACGGAAACATTTAAAGCTACCCCCGATGGCAACTTAATCGTAAAGGCAGAAATTGCCGGTGGTACTATTAACATCGGTAATAAATTTTTTGTTGACGCAATGGGTGATGTTAGAATGTCGGGTAATATCTTACTGGATGGAAGTATTACTTGGGGTTCTGGAGCAAGTCCAACGAGAGTACTGTACAGCTCGGCTCGAATTGCTAAACCTGATGATGGAAGTTTATGGAGTAGTTATCCAGAAACTAACTCCTCTGGGTGGCATAAAACATTTTCCTCTGAAGACAAGTATGGCACCTATACATATGATGGTGGTAATACTTGGACGGATCCCATACAGGTTGTCGGTCAAGATGGTACCGACGGCGCAAACGGTCAAAACGGTGCGGATGGTGCTGATGGCGCCGACGGTAGCGATGGAAGCACAATCCAAGTTGTTTATCTATATTATAAAAAAACTAACTCTACTGCTCCAAGCAAGCCGACATACAATGGGGGCACGTTGCCTACGGGCTGGACATTAGCACCGCCCGGCGTAACAGCATCTTATCCATATATATTTGTTTCACAATGCACTGTAACAAATGGAGCCTACGGGACATGGTCAACGCCAACTTGTTGGGCAAAATACGGTGCGGATGGTGCTGATGGCGCCGACGGTAGCGATGCGAGTGTAACAGATATCAACGTATTCAATGCTTTGACAAGCAACGGAACAATGTATGGATGTTTTACAGGGGCAAGCAATAAATTATATATCAACGCCGCATATATTAGATCTGGGCAAGTTGACGCCGATTTGGTTCTTGCTGGTGCCGTTGCGGCACATAATATCGATGCTACCGGAGGAAAAATCGGAGGTTTTATACTGACTAAAAATTGGTTAAAAACCGATGGAACTGAAAGCGGGGTTTATTGCGGGCTGTATAGCGGAACATATAAGACAGACGCTTATTACACTTGTAATAAACCTTCTCTTGTCAACCCCGGGACGTATTCTAATGGTAGATTTTACGCTGGCGCACCGAGCAGTGAGCATATTGCACAGGCTAAGTTCGTTGTCACTGATGATGGTTCGCTATATGCCACAGCAGCATGTATTTCTGGATATTCCAGCAATAACACAGATTACACTGAAATAAACGGCAGTGACAATCCCGGGTTTGTTTCTTGGCGTAATGTGGATTTGTCAACCTTCTATGGTTATTCAGGGGCTCGCTATCCGTATGTTCAAGTATTTGGTGTTGGTATTTATTTCGGATACGCATCCACTTTCAAAGGAACGTCAGTAACACAGAAGAACCGTATGATGTTTACCGGAGATTATGTGCAATTAACGGGCGACTGGACAGGTAATGTGTCTGGTTCGATTAGTTCTGATGCAAAAGTAAAACACGATATATGTGATCTCGATGACAGGTATGATAAGTTTTTTGATTATATTATTCCAAGAAGGTTTAAATATAATGACGGCACATCAGGTAGATATCACAGCGGTTACATAACTCAAGAAATACAAGACGCGCTTGCAAAATCCCAAATAAGCGAAAAAGAATTTGCCGCAATTTGTACATTTAAGACGGAGGGTGCAGGCGAACTCAGCGCGCTTCGGTACGAGGAATTTATCGCATTAAACACATTTCAGATTCAAAAAATAAAGAAACGTTTGAACAACCTTGAAAAAATAGTTTCGGAAATGCAAGGTGCAAACTGATAAAAGGAGTAAAAATGAATATACAAAAATTACTTAAGGCTAAAAAAGTCATTGCTAATTTTGCTGAAGAAAAAATTAGTCCCAAATTGGGATATAAGTTTTTAAAATTTTGCAAAGCAATTGACGCAGAAGAAGAGTTTTTCAATGAGCGCATGAACGAGCTGGTTGAAACATATTGCAAAAAGAACGATGACGGTTCATATGTGAGGACTAATGATGGTGGGCTTTGCATTTATGATGATAAAATCGAAGAGTGCAACAAAGCGGTTAAAGAACTTAATGCGCTTGAAGTAGACAAACCCGCTTTTATATTCACAATAACCGAGCTCGAAGAATTGAAACTTTCTGTCGCGGATTTGATTTGCCTCGATGACTTCATCGAAGAAGGATAAATAAAAGGCGGGAATACCCGCCTTTTATATATGCAAATAGGCGAGTGTGAGATTTATAAAAGATATTCTTGCTATTGACAAACTTAATCCGATTGGCTTATTAGCATCGGAGACCTGTGTTTAAGATGACTAAAAAAATAAGCAAAATGAAATAAAGGAGTAATAAATGAAAATTACACAAGAATTGACCTTGGACACCTCACGCGAAAATATATATAAAATCATTCACGCAAAACAGTATGATGAGGATTCGAGGTCTTTGAAGATCATAATCACTGTGCAAGGGGAAGAGATGCCAATTGATACTGATTGCACAGTTGTTTTAAGCGTTAAAAGATCGGACTCTGTGAGTAAAAACTTTTCCGGTTCGGTCAACGACGATGGAACATTAACAATTCCTCTCCCCGACTGGATGTTGCAAAAGGACGGCAAGCACACTTGCAGTATTTCAATAATCAAAGATGATGAAAAATTGTCTACGCTTAACTTTATTGTTTACGCAGAAAAGGCGCCTTCTTATGCGAGTGAAATGACTGACGAAGATTCTGATAAGATTGATACTCTAATTCTGAGAGTTGAAGAGATAGAAAACCAGTTGGACAATATTAGTACAGCCGAAGAAAACGCAGCAAATTCGGCGCAAGAGGCAATAAATGCGTCTCAGAGTGCTGCAGAAGCATTGGGCGAAATCGAAGAGCTTTCGAACGAAGTAAAAGAAAGCGCGGAGAACGCATCCGCAGCAGCAACGGCAGCCAATTCTTCTTTAGCTCAGGCTCAAAGCGCGGCAACGAGGGCTGAAAGTGCGTCACTCGATGCAGGATCATCAAAAACAGACGCCCAAAAGTATGCTAACCAAGCTAAGGGTTACCGTGACGAGTTCGCGGATACCATTGATCAGGTTGCAGATGCAAAGGGCGAGTATGACAGCCTTGACGAGCGTATTACTGCAATGCAGACAGAAATCGAGGGCGGCGTTCCCAAAGACATCGAAGTACGCGAAACCGAAGACGGCAAGGAGCTTATGGTTCTTGTTGACGCAGAGGGCGATCCCATTGGAGAGGGAACTGAACTTCCCGACAGCGGAGCTATGGGGCTTGAGTCCGCAACAGTTACGGTTGGCGACGCTGAAATGG
>JAZURO010000046.1:0-16028 GCA_045606265.1 Eubacteriales bacterium | reverse complement strand
TGTTGTGCCGGGATTATATCCCTCTCCTCTGTTTCCTCTGCTGCGCTGATAAAACGCAAAGCGGGGTTGTCCACGTTCTTAAATGTTTTCTTTGCTCCCATTGTTTTATATCTCCTTCTCTTTTATTTACTCGATAACGGTTATCACTCGCTCATCAGCTCGTCAAGCAAAGCGTTGTAGTCCTCTGTTACTTTTGCCTTCGGACTGTATTCATATAAGCTCTGTTGGCTGATTTGTGCTTCCTTAACGGCTATTGCCTCTCTGATCTTCGTCTTGAATAAACGTGTGCCTAACCGTTCCGCAAGCTCTGCGAGCATTTCCTCAACCTCTCTGCCGAGAACAGAACGGGGGTTATGCCTCGTTAAGAGAATGCCCTCGATAGTCAGCGCAGGGTTGCAATACTTCTTTACAGGCTTCATAGTTTCCGATAACTGCTCTATGCCCTGTATGCTGTATATATCAGCCTGTGAAGGTATAATAACACTCTCGCAGGCCGTCAAAGCGTTTACTGTGAGAATACCTAACGCAGGGGGTGTATCAATGATAATATAGTCGTACTGCTCGGCTACGCTCTCAAGAGCTTCCTTGAGTCTGTACTCCTTGCCCGTTTCCTTTATGTAAGCATCTGCACCGGCGAGGGCTTTACTTGCCGGGAGAACGTCTGCACTTCCAGTCTTCTTAATTGCCTCACTCGCCTTAGCTTCGCCTGTCAGAACGTCCAAGACTGTCAAGCCGGTATTGTCTGCGCCGAAAGTGTAGGTAAGATTCCCCTGTGCATCAAGATCTATTGCAAGGGTTTTATATCCTCTGAGGGTTAGCCCTGCCGCTAACGCTTCGGCAGTGGTTGATTTTCCTACCCCGCCTTTTTGGTTTATGACTGCTACTACCTTCTTCATCTGTTAAGCTCCTATATGTGTATTTTGATTTCTTATCCTGGTTGCCTCACGCTTGAGGTCTTCTATAACGTTCTCGCATTTATCACCGGAGTTCTTCATTTCGTTATAGTAGAGGGGCATATAACGCTTTATAGCCTTTACTGCTTTTCCCTCTCCCTCTCGGTGCGGCTCTGGAATAGGTGGCTCTCCTACACTCGCCCTCGATACTTCGGAGATAGCCCATACAAGCCTATCAAGCTCAGCCTTTGCATTACTGCACGTGCTTTTCTTATAAGCCTCTAAAAGCAAACGGTTTTCTCTTTTCATTGTCTTATACGTCCTGTATATGTGTATATCTCGTGTGTATGCAGATAAAGCATATCAGCCGAAAATAGCCTTTGCTATTCTCTCTTCGCTCTTGTTCTTAGCTCTCTCAAGGGCGTGGCTGTAAAGAAGCGTAGTATTGATATTTTGGTGTCTTAGCATCTGCTGAGTTTCCTCTATCTTACCGCCGTTCAATATGTTTATCGTGGCTGCGGTGTGCCTCAAGCTGTGCGCGGTTATCCTGTCGCTGTTAAAGCCGATAGATACAAAATTCGCCTTTGCTATTCCGCTTATAGTCCTGGTCGTTATTCTGCCGCCTTTATTACGGTCAGAGTCAGAACAGAACAGCGGAGCTTTGCCGTCACTCTCTCCACGTGCTTTAAGGTAAGCCCTTATAGCTTGCTCTACAGGCTCGGCAATTTTGATAAGGTCTGTCTTATCGTCCTTGCCTTTGCCTTGAACGTAGAGAACGACAGAATCGCCTAACGTGCGCATATCCTCTATATTTGCCCTCGATACCTCAATAGTTCTCAAGCCGGCAGTCGCCATCAGAGAGAGAATAGCATAATCACGCAGGCCCCGGAGAGTGCTCCTGTCCACGTTCTCAAGCAGCTTCCTTGTCTGATTAGCGTTGAGATAGTCCTTCTTAAATCCTTTGTCAATCCTCGCTCCTTTTACTCTCTCGGCAACGTTGGGATATAATCCCTCTTGCGCAGTCCATTGAAAGAATAGCTTTACAGCTGATATATAGCTCTGAACTGTCGTAGCTTTGTGCTTGAGTTTAAGCTCGTCACGATAGGCTATAATATCCTCTCTTGTCGGTCTTGTGGTGTTGGTCGCCTGTAAGTATAAAAGGAATTGCTTTATAGCTCGTGTGTAGGTTGAAACAGTCTTAGGCTTTGCATCAATGAAGCTCGCCCACCGTCCGAACAGTTCCGGGCTTAATTCCTGTGCTTCTTGCAGAGCTGCACCCGGTCTTACTATAATATCATTCATACCCTTATACTCCTCTCTTGTGGTGTGTTTGTATGCTCATAATGTATGTGTATATTTTGTGTGCATACAAGGTTAATTTTATTATAGCATAAAGATTTATAAAAATCAATATGTTTCTTGATAGTTTTCTTATAGTTTACTTATAAATTGCTTATCAAATAGAAAAAGCCCTCGCTAAAGGGCTTAATCTATCAAAATATATTAAGGTCTTCACTAAGCGGAAGCCACTCTGTTTTTTCTTCAACAGAAGCCGGAACGTCCTTAAAGCAAGAGAATTTAGGATAGTAGAACAGGGAAGCTGCGCCTTTACTGCCGCTTCTGTTCTTGAGTATCTTAATCTCTATCTTTTGAGCTTCTCCGTCCTTAGCCTTCTTTATAGCCTCTGACATAAGGCTTCTGATGCGCTTCTCTCTCTGCTTTTCGGTCTCGCTCTCTTGGTAGTCCATTCCCTCATACTGTAAGCCTATAAGAACGTCAGAAGAATACTCTATAGCTCCGCTTTCCTTGAAGCTCGCAAGATTAACAGGCGAGGTATAATTATCTCTGTTAAAGCTCGATATTCCTATTATAGCTATATTCTTATCCCGGCTGAGTCTCTTAAGCTCAAGGACTGCTTTATCGGTGTTCTGCTTATCGGTGAAGTGAGGATCTGCCGGCGATATGATTTGAAGATAGTCTATAATAACGACTGGAGCTGTGCCTGTAATATGAGTATGCTTTTCAACTCTTTCGCGGATCTCCTTAATACCAACGTCGCCCACGCCTTCCGTTATGTAGATATGCCCGGCATAACCTTTGTACTGCTCTATGGCAACGTCTATCAGAGTCTTTTCTTCCTGGTTATATCCTTCCCATCGGGAGCCTGTTAATATCCCTCTCACCGTCTTTGAATTACGGTATTTATCGCTCTTGTCATATAGGAACGTTAAGCGGCTCAAGCTCTTTGCTATCAGCTCGTCTCTTGCCATTTCAAGAGAGAATATAAGAACGTCGTGACCGCTTTTTGCGATTTGGTCTGCCATCTGTAAGCAAAACGTTGTCTTTCCGAGGGAGCTTATAGCACCGATCACGTAAAGCCCGGCATAAAGTCCACCGTCTAAAAGGTTGTCAAGGGAGCTAAAGCCTGTAGGGATATAAGCCCTCGTTTTGCTGTCCTCGATATGCTTCATAAACATAGGGAAGGAAGCTAAAGCACTTTCTTTCTGGAGCTTATCCCTCTCTAATTCATTAGGATATGCTTCTACGTAGTCTATTATAGTCTTAAATCCTACTTTATCAGCACAGAGAACGTCGTTAGGATCTTTATACCCTTCCGCAACGTTGATGCAGTAATACGGTATCTTAAGCGAATCTAAGCCTGCCTTGAGCTTCGCCTCTGCATCTCTGCCGGCTTGGTCTGTATCAAGGCTTAATATAAGAGGGTGCTTCGGTTTCGTTCCCTTCTCAAGCCTATCAAGCAGCATTCTAACGCCGCTTGTGCCTCCGAGACCGATTGACTCACCTCCTACCTCGATAACGCTCAGAGCATCTATTTCACCCTCTACAACGATTATAGGCTTATCAGCCGTATCAATAGCCTTTACGTTAAATAAGCACGTCTTGCCTGCCTTTTCTTTTTCCCTTATGTACTTTTTATCTGCTTCGGGTATAGCTGCTTCTGCTCTTGTTTCCCTTGCAAGATAACTGCTCTTGCTCGTGGGTATGATAAGGCGAGGACTGCCGGGGGCGTTAGGTTTCTTCGGGTGCTTCCAATCGGAGCAGAATCCGACAAGGAAACGCTTTAACGTTGGCAAGCTCAAGCCTCTGCGCTGCGGGTAGTCCGTTTCTTCTATCCTTGCCGCGCACTCCCTATAAAAAGGGGTATAGTCTGCTTCTTCCTCTTCGTCCTCTTGCGGTTGTGTTGTGTGTATGTGTATATCTTGTGTGTGTGATTTATAAGCATTGTTTGAAGGTGTACCGTCTATCTGAATACCGTACAGCTCGCAAGCCTTCTGAAGCTTATCGTTGTACTCAGTCAGATTATACTGTGCGCCTATGAGGTCTATAATATCCCCGTAAAAATCGCACTTAAAACACTTGTAATGCTTGCCACCGTCCGGGCTTGTTATGCCGGTCCCGTCCTTCCCGGCTCCGTTGTTGCAAAGAGGGCAGATATAAGTAACCTTGCCGCTTACCTTGCTTTTAGCAGGTGTGAGCTTGTCCGTCCCTCTCGCTATTATAAATTCTCTTGCTTGGTCTTTTGTCATTTTCCGTTGCTCCTTCGTTTTTGTATAGCTCTTTCAAAATCCCAGACGTTTGGGAATTTGTGCTCAATGAGCTTTTTTCTTATAGGCTACTCCTATTATAATTCGCTTGCCCCGCCTTGTCAAGAAAGGCGGGCTTAGCGCTGAATATCTATAAATATATCTATAAATATATCTATAAAGGAATTTGAAAGTGCGATTTTCCCTTATGCCACAAGGGTTTTTCAAAATCGTTTCCCACCTACTTTATCCCATTATCCACCTACTTTATCCTCATTTCCCACCTATTTTATCCCCTAAAAAGAAGCCTGCCTATTGGCAAGCATAGCGCGAGGATAGCCGCGCATTATTATTCATTCGGCAGGCTTTAATAAGGCTCAAGATGTAAAGCAAAAGAGAAGAGCGAAAAAGTATATAAAACCGATTTATTTAACTTTTCTCTTATGAGAGAAAAGAGAGAGGTTAAGCCTCTCCCTTTCCTTTAAATATGCCTCTCTTAGCCCTTGCGATAATATCGGTATCTGTAACCTGTAAAGTCTTAGAATCTCCCTCTCCTATAGGAATAACAAGCTCGCTATCGGTATAGTGAGGGTTGCCCGGTGTTTCGCAGAACACGATAAAGATCTTCTCCATTATTCTTTGACTCCTTCTGTGAAATTCTCTGTATAGAACTGACACTCTGATAGCTGTCTTTCAGCTAATAAAAGCTGTTCGTGTATGCCCTCAAGCTCGGCTATTATATATTCTCCGCCGAGTTGCAAAGAGCGAATAAGGGTAGAAAAATCAGCGTCCTTGTGTATGTATCTTTGAATGAAGGACCACAAGAGAGATCCGCAACGTTTCACGATATCGTGAGGATATGAAGTAACGTTAGCCACTATATAAGCCTCGTGGTAATTCTTAACGCTCTCCTCAAGGTAAGCATAGTTAGTTGTTGTTACAGGTCTTTCCATCTTTTGCGGCTCCTTCCTCAAGCATTTTTAAGGTTGCTTCTGCGCTTACCTCAAGGCCCGCGAGGAAGCCCTCAGCAAATATCGCATACCACGCAGCGAGACCGCCATCAGCTCCCACTTCGTAACGCCTTGAAGCATATAACTTGAGCATTTCGCCTGCTTCTTTATCGTATGTATCATTCTCAAAGCTCTTGAGAAAATCGTCAAAAGCTCTCGTTAAAAGCACATAGCCTAACTTGCTATCCTCGCTAAGTGAATCTTCCCACGCCTTGAGCTTAGCGTCCCTCTCCTGTACTGTCATATCTTTTGTACTCCTTTTCTAAAATATTTTTTATAGGTATGTATATTCTGCTTGCTACGCCTACGATTTCGGGGCGCATACGCATTGAAAACGGGGGATATTCCGAGTTCTCGGCAACGAGCTTATAGCCGCCGCCTGTCTGATATATTCTTCTGAATAAAGGCTGACCGTTCATTATAACGACAACGTGCGAGCCTTCCTCTATTGGTGCTTCTGAATCAAGCTGAATTTGGTCGCCGGGGTGCGCTAACGGTGCCATTGAATTATCGGTAACGTTGAATAATACCGGCTTTTCATTTTGGTAAACTAACATTTACTTTTTCCTTTCCTATTGACTTTTTGATAAATAGGAGCTATAATAAAGGTGCTCCTAAGTAGCGTAAGCTCATACGCTCTTATGGCAAGCTCCTTGTGGTGTGTGAAGATTTGGTCGTCCTCTCTCCCTCTCGGAGCTTTTTTCTTTTTTATAGGTCGTTATCGTCCCCCTCTCCCTCTCGTCTGAGGAGCTTATCAGCTGCAATATAGATAACAGTGTACTTTTCACCTTTAATGCGTACCTGTCCCCTGCGCTTGATAATGCCGGACTGCTCAAGGACTGCCCACAAGCTATAACGTGTGATAGGCTTCTTCGTGGCTGCCTTGAATATCCTATAGGCGAGAATAGACTTGATAGCTATAACCTCGTGGTCTATAAGTCCTAAAATCTTTGAAGTATCAGAATAGCATTGCTTGTATTTGTGCTCAAGCGTGTACTTGCCCGAATCTACGGCATTTTGCAAGGCTTTAATAAAGCGTGTTGACAGTTTAGCCACTGCATCGGGTTTTCCCTCTCCTGCGGTCTTTTCAAGGGCTTGCAGGCGGTTTTCTATACTCAGAAGGGCGTTAGAGCTTAAGCCCCCTCTTAAGAGCATTTCATACGGTTAAAGGCATTGATATAAGCTACCTTGAATTGAAGTGCCTTTGTCCCGGTGAAGCCCATTGCAAGAAGAGTGAAGCCGTCCCTCGTTAAGAGGTATTCCGGGCGTGCTTCTCCCTTCGCATCGGTGTAGTCGATAAGGGTAAAATTACGCTCTGCAAACTCTGCCATTGAGTCGGTTTCGCGGCCGAATTTTCGGCTGTCAACGGCTTTAATTTCATCGTTAACGGGCCGAAAATTCGGCTCGTTGCAGTCGTGATCTGCGCTGATGAGCTGCGAAGTGAGGTTATCAATAGCCTCTAATACGTGCTTGTGACTCTTCCCGAACTGCTCAGCTACGGCTCGGCTCGTAGTAACAGGGATTCCGTCCCTCTCGGTGATAAATGGTTTTAGCTCGTTCATAGGTCTATATCCTTTCTATTTCAAGAAGAAGGACGGGGGAGCTGCTTCCCGTCCCTCTCCTGTTTTTACCTTTAAGCAATAGAGAATCTGCGTGTTACGCTCGTCTTGGTGAACTGCTTAGCGAGGTCGGGGAGAGCCTTCTTAAAGGCGGTTGTGTCGATACGGTCACTTGATACGGTAGTCCAACGTACTTTATAAACGTCAACGGTCATTTCCTCGGTGTTCTGCTCGGTCATCTGAGCCTTAAGCTCGTCCTTGATTGCTTCCGCTTCTGCCTGTGCCTCTGCTATAAAAGCCTCAAGCTCCTTAAGTGTTCTTACCTTCGATACCATTTCATTAACGCTCATTGTTTGAATCTCCTTTGATTTGTTTTTGTTGTTTGTGTTAGGCTTGGTCGCCCTCTCTTTTGCGGTTTTGATTATCTCAATCCCGTTTACGATTATATTATACACCAAAGAGATTAGTTTGTCAAGGGGTTTTTTGAATTTTTTTGATTATTTTTTTCACTCCATACTTGACATTTATAATCAAAAGCGTTATAATGGTTATATCAAGTAAAAAGGAAGGGATTTAATTCTATGTCTATTGCATCTAAAGTAAAAGGGCTTCTTGCTTCTCAAGAGAAAGACCTCGCGGGGCTTGCTTCTGCATTTGGTATAAGTAAGCAGGCTCTGAGTAACAAATTTTATCGGAACAGTTTCAGCGCAGAAGATTTGCTGACGGTTGCCGAATATACCGGTTGCGAGCTTGCGTTCTTAACCTCTGATGGCTCTAAAACTGTTCTTGATAGTTCTGATTCTAAGCATAGTGGTGATTGAAAGCGGTGACTAATGGAAACAACGTTAGAAATAAGTAAAAGCCAAAGCGGTGGTATTTATATGTTATACAACTTAAATTCTCACCGGGTTTATATAGGCAAAACTCACAATTTTAATCACAGGTCAACGACTCACAAACTAAATCTGCAAAAAAATGCTCACACAAACAAAGATCTTCAGCAAGATTTTAACAAGGGTGATAATTTCGCTTTTGTTATTCTTGAGGATATGGGGGCAGACTTCACCGACGAACAAATCAGAATAAAAGAAAAACTATATATGTATACTTTTCTTGATAACTATATAAAACTTTACAACAAGGAAAGCAGAGAACAGCTATATCAAGGATTGTTTGGTGATGTGGTTAGTCCGCAGGTGCAACAGATCAAAAGAGATTTGAGGCAGTCGTTCGGCTCTAATTTGTCATCACTTCAATATTGCAGCTCAGATACGCTCGAATGGAAATTTGATAAAAACAACTCCGCTATTGTTGGAGCGTGAGCGAGATAACTCTAATAAATAAGAAAAGCGGGGAGCTTGTCGGCTCTCCGTTCTTCTTTTATAGGCTTCTCTAAATCGGGGGCATAAATAAAAACATTTATAGTATCAATGAATATGTGTATAATGTATATGTATATTCTATATATCCCTCTCGGAAGGTTATATATATCCCTCTCTTACTCTATAAATATTTAAGCGTGTGCGCTCGTCATATATCAAGCGTTAAGGACTGCGTAGGGGTAAATATACCCCCTGCACCCTATAAACGCCATAGCGGGCGAATTTTCGGCTCTCAGAGGGGGTTATATGCCCTTCCCTCTCCCGTTCTCCGTCTGCCGTTCCTCGCTGCTTCCTCACGGCTTTATAGCTCCTCGCGTGCGTGCGTGTGCGTTCCCGACTGCAAAACGGCGGTAAACCTATAAGTAATTGATAACGTGCGCTATAATCAGCTCTCGAAAAAAACTTAAAAATTTTTCAAGAAATTGCAAATTTGCTATTGACATTTGATAGCAAATATGCTATAATATATACAGAAAGAACGAAGGGAGCAAACACAATGCCAGAGTTAAGCAGATTTTTCAATATCATAGTAAGAATGCAATTCAACGATGTAGGTCAGCACCACAAGCCACACGTTCACATTCAGTATGCAGAGTACAACGCAGTAATCGCCATAGACGGAGAGCTACTTTCGGGAAGCCTTCCTGTAAAGCAATTAAGACTGATTGAGGCTTGGATGGCGATACACGAAGAAGAGCTTTACAAGGCTTGGAACGATGCAGTAAGAAGCATTCCGTTCGCAAAGATAGAGCCACTCAGATAAGGAGGAAAACAATGTATATCAAAAATGGTATAGCTTATGCAGGGGAACAAACTCCCCTGCTCAAGATAAGCGGTGTTCGTCCGCTTGAGGATTTTAATTTATGGGTACGCTTCAACAACGGAGAGGCAAAAATATTTGATTTTAAGCCCCTTCTGAAAGAGCCGGGATATATGCCTCTGCAAGACGTTAAAGTGTTCAGAGAGGTATATATAGACTATGGCTGCACCGTATGGAAAGACGGTGATATAGATATAGCTCCCGAATACCTTTACGAAAACGGTGTAACCGTGGAGGCTGCCGCCAATGCCTGAAAGATGCGCCGAGATTATAGATAGGCTGAAAGAGGAACGTATCAAGCGAGGAATGACGCAACGTGAGCTTGCCGAAGCTGTGAAGATTCCGCAGTCCACTATAGGACGTATGGAGAACAAAAGCCACGCTCCGCAGCTCGACACTCTGATAAAGGTTGCGCAGGCTCTTGACTGTGATATAACAGTCGTATCAAACGCCTAAAAGAATACAGCAGAAAACAAAAGAGGGAAGCCTTAAACGGTTGCCCTCTTTTTCTTTTTACAGGCTCGCAGAATTTCGGGCATATTCGCTTGATAAGACTGCAAGGGGGATAAATGCCCCCGGAAACAAATTAACGCCCTTCTGCGCCGTTCTGTGCGGTCCTATGAGGAAATAACAGCCTTAATTATTACGCGCGTTGTCGGAGCAAAAACGGTTAAAAGCCTCGCCCGATTTTGAAGCAGGATAAAGCCGTGTCTCCTTTCGGTGTCACGTGCGGCTCACCTCTGCCGGCAATAGCCGACAGTACGGGGCTTTTCGGGGTTTTCGCTCTGTCCCCTTTGCGAGTCTCTTTCAGTCTGAACGTTCCCGGTGTCAGTCTGATATGCTTTTGCGGTTTGGGCGTCCAAAAGCAATGCTTGCTAAGACTGACAGACAGCTCGAAGCAAGCGCAGCTTATCGGGTTTGTAATGACAAAACCAGTGCTTGCTAAGAGTGAAAGACAGTAAATGCAGATCGGGAACTTTGCAACTTCGTAACGAGGCTTATATATACGCACGCGCGTTTTTCGTTACGAACTTCTGCGAAGTTTTTGAGGGTGCAGCTTGGAAAAACTCCTTATTTTTGTTTCTAACTTTTTCTAAGTTGATACCTTCAAATGCTCTCTTTTTGTTTTGAACTTCTTTGAATTTGCCGTGTCAGATTCGCAAACGTTTGGAACTCTTGAGCCGTCCCTCTCGGACGTGCTCAGCTTCCCGATGAGCGAGGGAACAGCAACGAAAAGCGGTTATATGTTACGTTCTTGTTACGCTTTTGTGATGACGGCATTATGGAACTACTCAAAAAATCGGGTGATTCTGCTCTACTATTGCTACTATTTTGCTTCCTGTTTTATCGCCACTTTTTCGCCTGTTTTTGTCCTCGTTTTGTACCACTTTTGTTCTCACCTATAAGCAGTCAGAGCTGTTGAAATACAAGGGTTTTTGCCATATCAGAGAAAGAGCAGAACAGAACACGAAAAATAAGCCCGGTTTTGTGTTGGGTTTGTGGTCGTTTTGTGTTGGTATATCAGAAGCAAAACAACGTTGATTCGCTATAGTTTTGATATATGAATGATATACCACCGGGAACAGCGAAAAGAGGACTGCCCGGGGGCGAGTTTGTGAGAATTGCGCCATATCAAAAGCTCTCTTTGGCGTAATTATGAGCGTTCAGCTCCCGATAATCCCTTATCTTTCAAGGCTTCCGAGAGTTATAATCTTATGTAAATTCAAGCCTGTAAAAATAGAGCAAAATTACATAAGAAAATAGACTGCCCGGAATGGCATAATTACGCATTGTGTCCTGCTCTCTCCTGCGTAATTTTTAAGCGCAGAGCGAAAGAAAGCCTATACAGGATAAGGAATGCCGGCTGTTTCTTTATGGGTGCTTAGACAAGCTAAAAACGAGCGCAGAAATACCCTTGTTTTTCGGTTACTTTTAGGCTGTTTTTCGGCTGTTTTTGTCGTGTCTTTGTCTCGCCTTTGTATTAAGCCTTCTATTCCCTTTACGATATAATTTAGCGGTGATATAAGCCTGTTTTTGAACGAATTACAGAAACAAAATATTTTTGCCTCTGCCTTGCCCTCTCTTTGCCATAAGAAAAGGACGAAGCCCTTAAGCCTCGTCCCTCTCGGTGAAGGTTATGTATTATCGTCAGCCGTAGCTGCCGCGAGCTTGCGGATCTGAACTTCTTCCGCTATGCGCTCTTGCCGTTGCCGGTTGTTGTCGATGCGCTTTGTTCTCGCTTTGAAAATACCCTCGAAATAATCAAAGTAAGCTCCTTGAATTGTAACGTGCAGCTTGCCTTCGTTAAGATAGTTTACTATGCGCTTCTTCTCGATGCCGTCCGGGTAAAGAGAGAGGCTGAAATTTCCCTCGTTCTTCGCCTGGTCGTTCTCTCTCATAATCTCGTCTATTGAGTCCTCGATAGGTTGCTTAATATCTTTCTTCGGGTTTTTCGTCTTGGCTTCGTCCGGAAGGCTCAAAGCATACTGCACAGAACGGAGCGACAGCATAAAGCTTTGTTTTTGGCTTATCTCGTCTGTTCTTTGCCTTGCCTGCGCACAAACGTATATCAGAAGGTCAAAAGCCCTATTGCTGAGCTTATAAGCATACGTGGGGATAATCGTATAGTAATGTACTATCGTTTCCCAGTTAATATCGGGGTTGAGTCTGACGGAGCATAAGCCGTCCTCTCTCGATAACGTGGGGAATAACGTCAAGCTCGTTTTGCCGGTGCTTGTCCGTTCCTTTCCCTTAATCTTTATCAAGCCTTGAATATCGCCCTTAAGCCCTTCTATTGCATCGTCAAAGCCCTTTCTTGCAGAACGTTCAACAGAGTACATTCCGCATTCTACGAGCTTCTTTATAGGGAACGTCAGCACTTCCCTTATAAGACTTCCCTCTCGTGTCACAATGCCTTGACGGTTTATCTCCTGTAAGATAAATATAAGCATCTTCTTAGCTGCCTTGTTACTTCCCTTCAGCGCGGCAAAATTAGAGAATTGAAGCGTTATCTCTGCGCCGTTGGTTGTTCTTACTATGCGGATTCTACCGTCTTTTGACTGTGATACCGTTGTCGTTGCACCGTGAGTAATAAGAGGGTGACGAGCCTCTAACAGAGATAGTCCTTCAACGTCTCCGCCCTTAAGAGCATCTTCTATCAGATTAACGACTGGGCCGTAAGATATAACGTTATAGCTGTGTTGTGCCTGGTCCTGCTCGGAAGAAAGCGAGGGCTGCAACTTGGCAGCACTTGAAGGCTCGACAATATCAAGAATGTTTGGCTTTTCTTTTTTAGTCATAGCGTTCCCCCTCTTCTGCAAGATAGAGAATATCGCTCTCGTAAGTGCGTAGGTTTGTGAGCTTATCCCGGTACGTTGGCTGTGCCGTGTATTTGCTCACGGTATGCTCGACTCTTTCCGGGTCAGGCATATAGTCCATATAATCGGGATCTTCAAACAGAGATTTAATGAGCTTCTGCTTTGCTGCTCTCTCCTCATCGGTGCCGGTTACTTCCATATAGAGCGTATAAAGCAACGTGCGAGCCGTCTTTATCTTAAGCTCGATACCGTTCATTTGTGCCTTTGCTTCCTCAAGATCAATATCGTATGCCTTTTCTATAACCTCTATAAAGGAATTGTAAGCATAGAGATAACGCAAAGCCTCGCCTATCAGATTCTCCTGTATGAGCTTAAGCTCTGCCTTTATATCCTCGTCCCCGGATAAGCCCTCGATACTGTCAGCATAGTTAACGAGGTCGGCAGGGTTAAAGAAGCCGTTATGCAGGCTTTTTTCCTCTGCGCTGAGTAATGCCGTATTCTTCTGATGGACTGCAAAGCCGTTCCAAAGAAGCGACATTTCCATTTTGTGCCTCTTGTTAGGATCTTCATTAAGGCTTACAAGGTGAGAGTAAACGTCATATATAGTAACGCTTATAAAATCGGCAAAGCCGGCTACTCCATGCTCGTGAAGCTCTTGAGCAGATACTGAGCCGGTGAACACGTCAAGCTCGGCGCCGTTGCCCTCTGTCAGAGCCTTTTCTATTGCTTCCCTCTCGTCAACCTTTTTGCAGTCAAATAAAATGCCTGCGCACTTGCCTACTTCTGTTCTTACTAAAGAAACAAGCTCGTAATAGTCAAGTATAAAATGGAGCTTTGCGGTTATTTCATCACCGCCATAAGCAGCGTGATATATATTGTCTGCCTTTGCAACAAACGAGAGAACGTCATATAGCGAGTTAAGCAATATCGTATATTTTGAAGGTATCTGCTTGTCGGGCTTCCATTTTATAGGCGAGTCTGCACCGTAAACGTAGCGATATATCATTCCGCTTGCCGTTTCGTTTGAAGGGAAGGGAGATTCTGCCTCTTTCTCCCAGGGAATAACGACGCGGAGAAGCTGCTTTACCTTCTTTTCGCTCTCCCTCTCCACGCTGACGGTATCTAATCCCTCTCGTTTCATTTGCCTTATCAGATACGCTTTGCCTCGATAGTAAGCCTTTTTGCCCTTGTATAAGCAACGTTCTATATATGCCTCTGCCTGCTCTTCATTCTTAAGCCCGTGAGCTTCCCAAAAGGCAAGCCTTGATTTTTCCTTCCAATCGTCCGGGCTTAGCTCTCTGTCTGTTTCCCCGGAAGGAAGCACGTAAGCACCGCGCGGAACTGCCTCGTTATACTTCTTGATTATCTTCTCGTCTGTTGCCGGCTCTCCCTTGAGCCTTTCAAGCTCTGCCTTTATTTCGTCCGGGATATGCCCCCGTCCTTCCGAACAGCAAAAGATAACGTGCGAAAGATAAACGAGGATAGCATCATACAACGTTGACTTTATATTCTTGCGGTCGTTATATGCCGCCTCTCCTATTTCGTGATATTTATCCTCTGATAAGATAAGCGGATATTTTTCAGCCTGCCTTCTCGCTCTCTCTGCCGCATCTGCGCCCTTGAGGTAATTGATAAGGCGGTAATAGCCGTTATAAAATTGTTGGTGCTTTGCCTGTAAGAAGTTGTAGCTCTCAAGGAGAACAGCATTAAGCCGGTGGTACGGTCTGAAATTGTTATACTGTTCTTCGCTCAAGCTGTTCGTCATTGTGTCAAGCTCGCCTTGAGAAAAAAGCGGCTCGTGGTCTTTGCCTATACATTTGATATCGTTCATAAGGTTAGCAATCAGAGCACGTCCTACTTCTTCCCCGGTCCAGCTCTTCTTTGATAATATAGCCTTAAGACTCTTTGACATTTTAATTTACTCCCCTGTTCTTCAATATAGCTTCAAGGGCTTCTATCTTCTCCTGTTGCTCTGTTGCTTGATATCCCTTGAGCATAGATTCTAATAGGCTCTGCTCCTGCTTCGCTTGCGATTCGGTGATAAGCCCTGCCTTTGCCCTTTCGTGCAGATCGGCAAATGCTGCGAGAATATCAGCCGGCTTAAAACCGTCCGGGAGCTTGTAGCCCGTTGTTGTCGGTGTGTACTCTTCCTTTAAGGCTTGAGTGTACTTCAATTTGTAATCAAGGAGCTTTTCGGCAGGGACTTTTGAAAAATCTACTTTCTCTAATGCCTCGTCTATCTTGCTTAGAACTCCGCCTAACCTCTCGATTCTCGCCTTCTTCGACATAGAGAAGGCTTCATAGAGTTTTTTCAACTCCTCTTCCTTGAGGGCAGACACTTGACTCTCAAGCTCTTTTCCCCACTTCTTGCACGTGCTGATAGATATTCCTAACTCTGCGGAAATATCATCATAGCTTTTGCCTTCGGCTCTCAGTTTTATAAATTCGTGTTTTTCTTCGGTGCTTTTCAAGTCAGCTTCCCTCTCTTTCCTCGGTAATTGTGTGTATATGTGGTGTGTATAAATATGTTACCACTTGCTTATAAGAAGCTCCGCAAAAGGTTACTAAATCCTTAATAATTTCTATTTCTGCTATTAGTAATTTGCGGAAATACAAATGTTTTTCTGTTGGCAGTTTTTTAATCTGGGTTTTCCGGGCAGTCGGGCATCACTCCCGCTGCTCTTTTTTTGTCTGCTTCTATCTTGAGCTTGTAATATTCCTCTGCCGGATACGTGCCATCGGGAATATATCCGCTTGCGTCCTCGAAGCAAATTATAAGACCGTCAGCAAGCTCGCTGTGTTTGTCCTCAAGAATAACATCTAACGTCGGCTTTATAGCTTTATATTCTTCCATTCCTTGCCTTTAAGAGAGAATGCCCGGATATTTGGCTTTTATCTCCGCTTCCTTTCTTTCGTATTCTTCGGGGCGCATGGGTTTTGAAAGTTCTGCGATTGAAGGGAAACAGTAATAAACTTGAAAGCCGTCGTCTTTTTCTACTTTGTTTCCCTCATCGTCAAATTCACCGGGCTTAAGAGGGCTAACGGGTGCGCTTGCTGTGAGGTGCTTTATACCCTTGAGTTCTTCCTTCATTTAATCACCGTTTACAAACTTCTTAAGGTTCTCCTCGCTTACTTTCCAGCATACGCCGATTTTAGCAGCCTTAAGCTTGCCCTTCTTTATGTAATTCCTTAAGGTATATACTGTGATACCTAACATATTTGAAAGCTCCTCAAGTGTGTAGAGCTTTATTGATTCCGTTGTCTTGTCGTTCTTCTTCATTCCTTATCACTCTCCTTTTACAACTTCTTCAAGAATTTGGTTAATAAGGTCATTGACCGATAAATCGGACTGCTCCGCTATTTGCTTTACTCTATCATATACGCTCGGCTTTATCAGAAGCTGAAGCCTGCGGCTCTTTGTTTCTGCCTTTTCGGTTTTAGGTGTGAAGCCTTTAAGAGAAGCGGCAGACGTTGCCGGTGCCTGTTGTGCCGGGATTATATC
>JAZURO010000045.1:0-10755 GCA_045606265.1 Eubacteriales bacterium | reverse complement strand
TTTACGGCTCATCGAGCCTTCTGTAATCCACAGATCCCCCTCATAAGTGAATACTTCTATAACACTTTTCTACCGTAGCTTCTGCCTTAAATCGTTTTCCGTTCAAAGGTAAAACCTTTTTGGAACCACGCGCATAGCACGTGGTTTTCGTCCTACAAGAAAAGGCACCACAGAATTTTGTGGCCTTATCTTTTAAATACTTGACGAAATAAAAAAACCGTGCTATAATGCAAAAAAGGAATAGTTATAATTACATTTATGGATCCAGCTGTCTGCAGAGGTGGCTGAATCCATTTTGTTTTTTGCAGAAAAATGACTAAATATAAAAGGAGATCGAATTATGGAAGTTCAACTTCAGGAGCTTATTGAGCAGATCAAAAAGGACGGTGTAGAAACCGCAGAAGCAGAAGCCAAAGCTATTGTTGAAGCGGCAAAGTCCGACGCCGAAAAGATCATTGCCGATGCGCAGGCACAGGCGGATAAGATCTTGGCCAGTACAAAAGTTGAGACCGAGCGAATGACGAAATCGAGCGAGGATTCCATTCGCCAGGCAGGGCGGAATCTACTGATTTCTTTTAGAGAAAGTGTGACCAGAGAGCTCAAAGCCATCGTTGGCGAAAACGTTACTGCCGCATATTCCTCGGATGCATTCGCAGGGCTGATCATCCGCATTGTTGAACGCTGGGCAAACACGCCCGATACGGAAGATATCGCAGTGATCCTGAATGCCCAAGACCTTGATCGGTTAGAAGAAACCTTACGCACAGCTCTTAAAGAAAAACTGTTAACGGGCATCACCTTGAAGGCGAACGATAATTTTGACGGCGGATTCCGCATCGCTGTACGGGGCGGTAGTGCATATTACGATTATTCAGCAGAGGCCGTTGTGGATATGCTTTCCAATTATCTTAGCCCTAAGGTCACCGCCCTTTTGAAAGAGGCGAAGTAATAGCTATGGCTGAATATTATTTAATAGCGCAGTTGCCATCCTTGGATGGGATAGGCGAAAATACGCCGCTTCCGATTACCGAAGATCGCTTTGCAGAGCTTTGCAACCGTATTTTGGGAAACAGAGCGCAGGAGGCGGTGAATAACCTCACGTTATCCCCGCCCAAAAACAGTGCCGGTTCGGGGTCTGCTTTGATCGATGCCTGGAACGAAAGCGAAAGAACCCTTCGGTTTGCTCTCGGTAAGGTGCGGGCCGACAAGATGAAGAAGACCTTCGATACGGGAAACCGAACGATTCCTGCGGAATATATCAAAGCGGCAAGCACAGCGGTAGAAATCGAAAATCCTATGGAAGCAGAAAAATATCTGAACCGTTACCGTTTGGAGCTCTTAGAAACGCTGCGGCCTATGGATGGCTTTTCCGAGGATTATATTTTCTATTACGGACTTAAATTAAAATTACTTCTTCGCATAAGGCAGTTTGATACAAAGAGCGGGGAAGAAGCATACAAAAATATATACGACTCCATTTTAAATGGAGATCGGTTGGAGGCAAAACAATGACCGAAAATAAAGGAAAGGTAGTAAGCATAAACGGAAACCTGGTGTCGGTGGAATTCGACGGCAACGTTTCCATGAACGAAATATGCTATGTCTTTGTGGGTAATACCGCCCTAAAAAGCGAGGTCATCCGCATAAGAGGAAATATCGCACAAATACAGGTCTACGAAATGACCGACGGAATCCAATGCGGGGATAACGTTGAATTTACAGGAGATATGCTTTCGGCAGATCTTGGCCCCGGATTGCTCGGTCAGATCTATGACGGGCTGCAAAATCCGCTTCCTGTTTTAGCCCGGCAAGCAGGCTGGTTTTTAGAAAGAGGAATCTACGCAGACGGACTTAATACGGAAAAGAACTGGGAATTCACGCCGACCGCCAAGGTTGGTGACGTTGTTCGTGCCGGCGAATATATCGGCACGGTCCCCGAAGGTCCGTTTACACATAAGATTTTTGTTCCCTTTTATCTGCTTGGAAACTATACGGTAACATCCATTGCCGAAAAGGGGGAATACACCGTTAAGGAAACGATTGCGGTTTTGACCGATGAACGTGGCCGCAAGATCCCGGTATCTATGTCGTTTAAGTGGCCCGTTAAACGTGCGGTGAAATGCTATAGCGAAAGATTGGCGCCTGCCGAAACAATGGAGACCAAGGTACGGCTGATCGACTCTTTCTTCCCTGTGGCAAAAGGCGGAACTTATTGCACTCCCGGACCGTTCGGTGCAGGTAAAACGGTGCTGCAGCATACCACATCAAAATATGCAGACGCCGATATCGTTATTATCGCCGCCTGCGGTGAACGTGCGGGTGAAGTTGTTGAAACCCTGACCGAGTTCCCCGAGCTGACCGACCCCAAGACCGGTCGCTCCCTTATGGAACGCACCATTATAATCTGTAACACCTCCTCTATGCCGGTTGCCTCCCGTGAAGCTTCGGTTTATACTGCGGTAACACTTGCGGAGTACTATCGCCAGATGGGGCTGGATGTTCTTCTGTTGGCAGACTCAACATCTCGCTGGGCACAGGCGATGCGTGAAATGTCGGGCAGACTGGAAGAGATCCCCGGCGAAGAGGCGTTCCCCGCATATCTTGAATCCCATATTGCGGCATTTTACGAAAGAGCCGGCTATGTCCGTCTCCCCGACGGCAGCACGGGTTCTGTTACGATCGGCGGTACCGTGTCCCCTGCGGGCGGCAACTTTGAAGAGCCGGTAACACAGGCGACCTTAAAGGTTGTGGGCGCTTTCCACGGTCTTTCCCGGGAGCGTTCGGATGCAAGAAAGTACCCTGCCATTGACCCGCTCATCTCGTGGTCAAAATATAACAGCGTTATCGACAAGGAAAAGTTGGAATTCTGCAAGAGCATTCTTCATCACGGCGATGAGATCGGCTCTATGATGAAGGTTATCGGTGAAGAAGGTACTACCCTTTTGGATTACGTTACCTATTTAAAATCCGAAATGCTCGATGCGGTTTATCTGCAACAGAATTCCTTTGATCTGGTTGACGCAAACTGCGCAAAACAGCGCCAGCGTTATGTTACCGATAAGCTTGTGTATATTTTAGGCAGTAACTACGCCCTTCAAAATAAAGACGATGCAAGAGGATTCTTTAACCGTATGCGCCAAAAGTTCATCGACTGGAATTATATCGAATTTGAAAGCGACGAGTTTAAAAAAGCAGAATCCGAGATCGATGAATTGTATCGCAAAGGCGACGGCAAATTGACCTCGCCCACGGCAAAGCTATTAAAGGACGGTGAATGAGAGTGAATAAAGTATATAATCGGATCGAATCGATTACCGGTAACGTTATCACTGTTCGGGCAAAGGACGTTAAGTATAAAGAATTGGCACAGATCAACACACGTTTCGGCAAGTCCTTGGCTCAGGTCAATAAAATCGAGGGAGATCTGATCTCTCTGCAGATCTTTGCCGGCGGTCAAGGGGTCTCTACAGGAGATGAAGTGCGTTTTCTCGGCCATGAAATGCGTGTATCTTTCAGCGAAGATCTATTGGGGCGTATCTTCAACGGCTCCGGTGAGCCGAGGGATAAAGGCCCTGCGCTTACGGAAAATATGCGATCGATCGGCGGTCCTTCTGTGAACCCCACAAAGCGTATTCTTGCCAACCGAATGATGCGGACCAACATTCCTATGATCGATATGTTCAACACCTTGGTCGTTTCTCAAAAGCTGCCCATTTTCTCTATTTCCGGTGAGCCATACAACCAACTTCTTGCCCGGATCGCAATGCAGGCAGAAGCCGACGTAATCGTTCTTGGCGGTATGGGTCTTAAATACGATGATTTTTTGTATTTTAAGGATGCACTTTCCAAGGGCGGGGCGCTCAGCAAGACCGTTATGTTTATTCATACTGCTTCCGACCCTACCGTTGAATGTATGATGATTCCCGATATGGTACTGGCGGTAGCAGAACAATTTGCTCTTCAGAACAAAGACGTATTGGTGCTCCTTACCGATATGACCAACTTTGCCGATGCCATGAAGGAAATTGCCATTACGCAGGAACAGGTTCCTTCCAACCGTGGGTATCCCGGCGACCTGTATTCACAGCTTGCAGCCCGCTATGAAAAGGCGGTCGACTTTGCAGATTCGGGCTCGGTCACCGTTTTGGCCGTTACTACCATGCCCGGCGATGACGTTACGCATCCTGTTCCCGATAATACAGGCTATATTACCGAAGGTCAGTATTACCTCAAGGGCGGCCGCATTGAGCCGTTCGGTTCCCTTTCCCGGCTAAAACAAAACGTAAACGGTAAAACACGAAAAGACCATCGGGCGCTTATGGATGCAATGATCCGCCTTTATTCTTCCTACAAGGAAACGCTCGAAAAGAAAAATATGGGCTTTTCTATGAGCCGTTGGGATGAAAAATTGCTGAAATACGGTGCGCTTTTTGAAAGCAAGCTGATGTCGCTTTCCGTTAATCTTCCGCTTGAAGATGCGCTTGATTTAGGATGGGAGATTTTGGCGGATTGCTTTGAAAAGGATGAAACCGGGATCAAGTCGAACCTTACCAATGAATTTTGGCCTAAAGGTTAAGGAGGTCTATAGTTTTGGCAAAAATCAAACTAACAAAAAACGAGTTGAAGGTACAAAAGGACGCACTTAAAATGTACCGCAGATATTTGCCTACTCTGACACTGAAAAAGCAGCAGCTCCAATCGGAGATCCGCACCATTGAATCCAAAGCAAAGGCAGTTAGAAAAGAACGGGAAGATCTTGAATTTGGATTTAAGGAGTGGATCGCTGTTTTCAGTGAAATGAACGCCTTTCCTCAGGGAATTATAACCGTCAGCAATATTTGCAAAGGAAAAGGAAATATTGCAGGCGTTGATATTCCTACGTTTGAGGGCGCAGATTTCTCTCGGGGGGATTATGATCTTTACGAAACACCTCTTTGGGTAGATATTGCCGCAACCCATATAGAACGGGCAATGTCCCTCGATCTGGAGGCGGAGGTGTTAGATGAACAGGTCCGACTATTAGAGTGTGAATTGCTTGCAACCTCCCAAAGGGTCAATCTCTTTGAAAAAGTCAAGATCCCCGAAACCGAGGAAAATATCAAAAAAATATCAATTTATATGGCAGACCAACAGGTCAGTGCCGTAGTGCGTTCGAAAATCTCAAAACGCAAGATCGCCCTTCGTAATGCGGCGGCTTCCGAAAAGGAGGTTTATTCATTATGATCGTGCCTATGAAAAAAATATCTCTGATCATCAGAGAAAACAAAAAGGATGAGACCCTGAAAAAGCTTCGCAAATTGGGAATCGTCCATATTGAAATAATGGAAGGCTCCGGGCAACGGCTTGCCTCGCTCAAAGAGCAAATTGCCTTGCTCGAAAGTGCGGTCTTTACGATCGGCAAAAAGAAAAAAGTAAAGCAAAAAGAAGCGAACACCGCAGAGGCTTTGTCCGTTGCGGCAAAGATCCAGGCCCTTGATGCAGAAAAGAAGCAGTGCGGGGCAGAGCGAATCACACTCAGCTCCGAGCTTGACCGTTTAAAAAGCTGGGGCGACGTTGATCCGAGCAGCATAAGCGATTTACAAGCAAAAGGTTATGAGGTCTCCTTTTACGAGATGCCGAAGGCCGAATATGAGCTACTCTACGAAAGCATTAAAACCGTTCGGATCGATGCAACAAAATCGACTGTTAGATTTATGTTGCTCAAGTCCACTAAGGAAGATCTTGATGAAGCCGTTTCATCGTTGAACACATACCGTTTGGCATTACCACAGCTTTCTACAAGCGAGATGAAGCAACGGCTTTCGGAGCTTGGCGCCCGTATAGACGAAATCGACGATACGATTTCCTCCTACGCTTGTTATGTCGAGAGCATTAAAAGAGCCATTGGTGCTACCGAAAAGGAAATGGAATTTGAAACCTATGCTACGGGGATGGCCGACGAAAATTTATCGCCCGAAAGTGAAGTCCCTCTTTCCGTTTCATATTTCACAGGCTATATCGAGGCGGAAAACCTTGATCGGCTCAAGCAAACCGCCCAAAGCCATTCGTGGGGACTTCTCGTGGAAGAGCCAAGCGAAGAGGATAACGTTCCCACGAAGCTTAAAAATAACAAATTCGTAAGTCTTATCTATCCGCTGACGGACTTTTTGGGCACTGTTCCCGGATATTTCGAGTATGACATTTCGGGTTGGTTCCTGGCATTTATACTCATATTTTTCGGAATCATTTTCGGTGACGGCGGATACGGATTGTTTATTTGTGCCATTGCAGCGCTCCCGATTATAAAATCGCTTATCACCAAAAAGCAGATCTCGCCTGCGTTTTTGCTTGTGGGGCTGTTCGGTCTGTCAACGGTTCTTTGGGGAACCCTTACCTGCACTTGGTTCGGCCTTTCTCCGGAGCAGTTGCCTGCGTGGCTTAAAAGCTTATCCATCCCGGTCATCTCAAACGTGTATGCCGATAAGATCTGGTATCCGTTCTGGACCAACGGCACCGCCGGGCTCACAACGGCGCAAAACCTGCAGATCTTATGCTTCGTGTTCGCCCTTGTTCAGCTGACGGTAGCTCATATTAAGTGCGCTATACGGAACAGAAGATCCCTTAAGGTGATCGGTGACATCGGCTCTGCGATCGAGCTTATCGGTATGTTCTATTTGGTGCTTAGCTTTGTGGTAAACGGAGAGGTCTTCAGTCTTGGCTTGGTGATTGGCGGCATTCCCGTCGGTACTATCGCCATTGCTTTTATTGCCATCGGATTTGTTTTAAGCTTTATATTTGCAAACTATGAAGGCAGTGTGATTAAATCTATCCTTTCAAGTCTTACCAATATTGTTTCGGTTTTACTGGGTATCTTTAATCTGTTCAGTGACATCGTTTCCTATATACGCCTTTGGGCTGTCGGCCTTGCAGGTGCTGCGATCTCTGCTACCGTTAATGAGTTGGCAGGCCCCTTGCTGGGCAATTTTATGTTTATGATCCTTGCCATCGTCCTGTTGGTGTTTGGCCACGGACTGAATATGATTCTAAACATTCTTTCGGTCATCGTTCACGGAATTAGACTAAATACCTTGGAATTTTCGTCTCATCTGGGGATGTCCTGGAGTGGGCACAAGTTTAAACCTTTTGAAGAAAAAATTAAGTTTTAAGGAGAATTATTATGGATTTTGGGGCATTAGGTACAGCATTAGTTATGGGTATTGCCGCAATCGGTTCGGCCATCGGCATTGGTATTGCAGGTCAATCTTCTATTGGCGCATGGAAAAAATGTTATATGGTAAATAAAGCCGCACCTTTTATTCTCACCGTTTTTGCGGGTGCACCGCTTACACAGACCATTTACGGCTTTCTTTTAATGCAGCAGATGAAAGCGGCCTCTGCCGACCCTGCGTTTTTGCTTGGCCTCGGGCTCGCATCCGGCTTGGCAATGGCTCTTTCTGCCGTCGCTCAGGGTAAAGCCGGTGCCGCAGGTGCCGATGCCTTGGCCGAAACGGGAAAAGGCTTTTCGCAGTACATCACCGTTGTCGGCCTTTGCGAAACCGTTGCCTTGTTTGCACTCGTTTTCAGCATGGTTGCTTTGGGATAAATTGGAATACCTTTATAAGGGCATCGCAGTTTAACTGCGATGCCCTTTCTTTGTGCAATCTTAATGTCATAGTGTCAAATACGTATAATAATGGCAATGTTCCACATACTAACTCCACACCATTAAATAGCGAAAAGGAGTTTTTATATATGAAAGCAACCGGAATTGTGAGAAGAATAGACGATCTGGGTGAAAATCAGAATAAGGTAACAGGGTGGTGAGAAAGCTATTGGGTAGACGCTGCAAGTTATTCGCAATAACTATATTTCAAATGGATCCCTATAAAGAAACCCGCAATCCACTTCAAAAAGGATTGCTGGTTTCGAGTATTCATAAGACAAATCAGTGAACCATCACAACCAATATGCCGCCTCTTTTTCTAATTTCAACAAATCTGCCAGGTACTCTTCATCCTTCCTATGGGCGCCGTGGGATTGCTTATATTTCTTGATCACCTTCACAAGCGTTTCGACGTCTGAGCTAAAATAGTCTCTGTAAAACTTTGTACTGTTGTCATAGCGCTTGTGGTTATGGGCAACATTGGCCTTACAGAAGTCCTTTGCCTTCATTTTACGCTTTCCTGCCTTGACCTTTTCAAACTCAGCTTCTTTACCCTCTGCAATTAAGAGAAGCATTTCGAGTTCAGGCTTTGTACAGAACTTTCTGACGCCCTTGATACGACCTTGATAGTCGGCAGGAACAGGGAGCTTATCTGTCATGGAATCGCCAATGCGGTAAACTGTAAATTCACCGGTGTAGATGCTCAAGGCAGTTTTAATGATCGGAGCGGTGAGCTGACGGGCATGGTACACAGTCAAATTGACCAGATCGTCTCTCGTAAACTCCAAGCACTCTGCATCCAGCAGTATGTCGACAACGGCCTTTTCGTTGGGGCCTTCGCACATAACAAGATGCTTCATGCACGCATCAGCTCCTTCTTCAGCTTCATCAAATCTTCGTAATTGACAGAAGTCTGGAAAGCGTTGTTGTAAAACTGCTTGCTCTTCAGCAGTTCAGGACGAAGATCATAATCATCGTACATATTGCTCAAAGATACTTTACCGTTAGCTTTTGAGATCCAGATGTTATCCTGTCGATTAAACAGGTCAAGGACCTCACAATAGTGCGTCGTAAAAATTAACGTGGCATTGTGCCGATTGACTGACTTATCCTTGTAAAGACTAAGCATATTCTCAACCAGCGTTTTGTGGAAGTGATCCTCAACCTCATCGATAATCAAATCAAAACCATATTTGAGGGAGGCAACAACAAAGGTGTAGAGAAGCATACCTTTAGTCGTACCACTGGAAAGGAAGTAGAGTAGTTCTTTGTCAGACATGATTTGATCTCTGAGTTGATCGTCTTCGAACTTCAAACGAAAGTTGTGCTCATCTTTCATGGAGATCTCACGGATGTTCTCATCAAAGATACGGAGGATATGAGAAAGTGTAGAAAGCGAAATATCATACTTTTTGATAGCCTTAAACATCAACTGATAGGTGTTGGCCCCTTCTCCGTCACATTCAAAATAGATCGCGCGAGTTTCTTTTTTCTTTAGCACAAAGAAAGTAATAGACGTGTCCTCGGGCAGAGCGCTAATGTTAGATACCGACTCAAAATCATCATCAAGGTAAATGCTTTTAAGTTTAGACTTGTAATACTTCTTGCACTCAAGAGTTTGATTGATAAAGTTTGCTTTGTTGCTCAACGTTGTGCTGGAACAAAGCTCGGTACGATATCTGTAGATAAAGTCCTCGTGATAGAAAACAATCTCCAGTTTGATGCCATCATAGCGATAATGCTTATTCTCCAAACAGAAATCGCCAAGAATGGAATAACAACAATCAAGCAGATCAACTGCGGTTGTCTTACCAGAAGCATTCTTGCCAACAAATGCAACGGTGTTAAATGCATAAAGATCATCGGCAATAGCCTGAAGCTCATATTCTTTATCTTCGGACGTTTTTCTGGATCTCGCAACAAAGTCGATGGTAAAGTTATCGCAACAGTTCTTAAAGTTGCTTGCAACTACTCGAAGAAGTTTCATGTTCAAACACCTCCAAGGACAGTATAACTCACAAACCAGAAATAAACAAGTTTTTTGTTTGAAACTTTATAAAAAATATTCAAGCTTTAAAAGCACAAAGAAAGTATATGATATTTTCAGATATTTCGACATCTTCAAGTATCTTGCACCTTACCAGTAGTTTTCCTACATCCTCAAGGAAAAATATAAAAGTTGAGTATGTGCAAAATTTGCATATACTCAACTTTTACTTCTCTTCTTTTTTACAGAGCTTTTAGATAATTCTCAACATTACTGTAAACAATGCCATTGTCTAAAACCGTATCAGGTCCTCGGTAAATGACACAACGTTTTGTGATTGGTCCGAAACGCCATTCGGTTGCTTTCAAGCATTCTTCATCTGTGAGATACTGCATTTGTTGCGCTACGATTTGATCACTGTGTTTTATCTCATAGCACTCGCAGGAGTTTGTTTTATCATAGATCACCATATCAAACTCAGCTGCGGCAAAGGTCATCTTAAAGACACGGCGATTTTTGTCGATAGCCTTTGTCGTTTCCAGAAGTACGATCTCTTCCATCATGCGGCCACGCACCTCTTCCAAAATGCGCTCACATACCATGTCCTTTTCTGCCTCGCTCAGTTCAGCAAAAATAGGATCGTTCCTCAAAGAGTGTACCAATGCCTGCGCCTGACAGTAGCGCATACCGGGCTGCGCAAACAGAATACCTTCCAAAGGTTCGGCATCAACAGACGTTTCGACAGGACTCTCGATGATGAGATCCAAAGCAATAAGGTATTCTTTTATCTCTGCAATATGAGCCTTTGTTATACCGATCGACAGGTTTTCTTGATTACGGATATCAAGCAGTTCCATCAAACGGTTGGTGACATCTTCGGTATTGATCCGATCCAGAATATCAGACCTTCTCATAGGATCAGTTTCTTTACGCATCAGTTGCGCGGTTGAACCAAGATCATGCGACTTGAAGCTTCTGGTAAAAGTACGCAGAACAAACCGATGTGTCATATCCTCAATGATCCGATTAATTGCATTTGTGAGTTCACCGGCATCACGAAGGGACTGCAAGTGGCGGTAATAACTCCCATCCTTACAGCAGTTCAGAGAGTGCTGAATGTTTTCGC
>JAZURO010000044.1:0-11761 GCA_045606265.1 Eubacteriales bacterium | reverse complement strand
CAAAGCCTTGCAAGTAAAACGGCTGAGGAACAGCTTGAATATTACAGAAATCAAACGGCAGCTTTCGAGCGCAAAGAAGCGTTTAGGGCATCATTCAAGGAAGTAGGTTTAAATCCTGATGAGTTCATGGGGATAGTTGACGAAAAGGACCCTGCAATACAAGCGGGGAAATTTGCAGCGTTATTAAAAGCCCAAAAAGAAGAGAGTGCAAAGCTTGCACTTGAAGCTTTCAAGGCTGACGAACTTAAAAAAATTGGGGGTAAAGAACCGAACCCAAAAGAAAAAATAGTTAGTAGTAATTCTGCTAATGCCGAAAAAAATAACTTTTTACGTGGCATAGCGGATTGATAGCGCAAGCGAGCAGAGGGTAAAAGCGTAAGCGTACCCGTTTAATGCGAGCGAAGCAAGACAAAGAAAGGATTTAACAAATGGCTATAATTGACAGAACCAATGCGGCTGGTTTAATCCCTGTTGAATATTCTCGTGAAATCATACAGGAATTGCCGCAAGAATCAGCATTTTTAAGACTTGCAAGACGTTTACCAAATATGTCAAGAAAAGAAGATAAAAGACCTGTTCTTAACTCTCTTCCTATGGCATATTTCGTTAACCAATCATCAGGCAATACAGGTGATGATGATATAGGAATTAAAAAGACAACACAAATGGAATGGGGTTCATTAACTCTTACCGCAGAAGAAATCGCTTGTATTATCCCAATTCCTGAAAACGTATTAGCGGATGCTGATTACGATATTTGGGCTGAAATTGTACCACAAGTAAGAGCTGCGTTTGGGGTAGTTATTGACCAAGCTGCATTCTTTGGCGTAAACAAACCAACTTCATGGCCGACAGCTATTGCACCGGCTGCGGTAACCGCAGGAAATACTATTGCGGTAGGAACTAATCAAGACTTGGCATCAGATGTAATCGGTGTTGGCGGTCTTATGAATCTTGTTGAAGAAGACGGATTTAACGTAAACGGTTTTTATGCAGCAAACACTATGAAAGCTCAATTAAGAGATTTAAGAGATGCTGTTAAAAATCCTATATTCTTACGTTCTTTAACTGAAACTGAACCGGATAGATTGTTAGGCGAACAAATCTATTTTGATAGAAACGGCAACTTTGATACTTCTGATTACTTGATGATTGCAGGTGATTGGACAAAGGCTGTTTATGCTATCCGTGAAGATATCGAATACAGATTATTGACTGAAGCAACAATCATTGATCCAACTGATAATTCAATAGTTTACGCTTTGGCTCAACAGGATATGGCTGCAATGAGATTTAAAATGAGATTAGGTGTTCAGGTTGCTAATCCTGTAACTCGTGCAAACGGTACGGCTGCAACACGTTATCCGTTCTCTGTTTTAACTCCGGCATCAACCTAGTAGCAGATATAAAAAGGGGGAGTAATCCCCCTTTTTTGTTAGGTAAATATGAAAAAATTAGTAATATTAGGTAAATTGCCGACAAAGTTCAAAGCTCCCTTTAATGATAATAATTATCATATATGGGGTTTTAATTATCATACAGACTTTAACCGGATAAAACGTTATACAACGTGGTTTGACATCCACGCTAAGAACCCTAACCCGATTGCGGATTATACAAGGCAAAATTTTCCGTTTAAAGAGTGTGAAGAGCTTTTAGGAGGTCAATATTTTAATAACACCGTGTCCTACTTAATAGCCTTTGCAATCTTGCAGGGTTATAAAGAAATTGAGCTTTACGGTATGCGCTTTCAGGGTGTTGAATGCACCCGAAAACAAGAGTATCAAAATGTAAGAGAATTAATATTTTTTGCAAAAGGAAAAGGGGTAAATATAACCGCTCCTTTTGACGAAGTTATGTTAAAACAATACCCGTTATACGGGGTTTAGGAGTAAATAAAATGGCAGATATTAAAGTAAGAGTTTTGACAGATACACAAACGATAAACACCGATAACGAAATTATGGTTTTGACGAATCATGAACAAAATCAGGTGCAAAATATAACGGTTGGAAACTTGTTATCAAATATTTTGAGTTCCGATAACGGCAATGTTTTGGAACAAGGAACAGACGGCAAGTTATATGTTGAAACACCCGAAAATATTACAGGCGATTTAGCGGATTTGTCAACTACCGATAAATCCTCGTTAGTCGGTGCAATAAATGAAGTTGATTCTGACCTTACAGCAGAGGTGACAAATCGTGTCAATGCAATATCCGCCGAGGCAACAATAAGAGCAAATGCTGATAATAATTTGCAATCACAAATTGACGCAATAACAGCGGCATCGGATGTCACCGATATTGTAGGAACTTATGCCGAGTTACAGGCTTATGACACTACGGGATTGTCTAATAACAGTATTATTAAAGTTTTGCAGGATGAAAGCCGTCAAAATGAAACTACATACTACCGTTGGGTGATAACAGACGGTGTCGGTGCATGGGTTTTAATCGGTGGAGAAGGTCCATTTACAACAGTTGCTTATGTAGACGGTAATTTTGCAACAAAGGCTACTGTTGGTGATTTAAACAACCTTGCAACTTCGGATAAATCTTCTGTTGTAAACGCTATGAACGAACTTGCAAGTGTTCTTGACCCGACGCAGACGGCCGATTATATCAAGAACTCAAAAGCAATTTACTCTGGTGAAGTATCAGAAAACGCTTTAATATTACCGCAAATACAAGAGATGGCGCATTCCACCTTTGACCGTTCAAAGTTTACTGTAATCGGCTCTCCTGTTATTACCAATGACGGTATTGCGAGTGGGTTTAGTAGTAGCGGAACAGATTATTTGACCTATACGCTGTCTGCTTCAACAGATTCATTAGATATGTATTGTGCTATTATACCGAATAGTGTTGGTGAAGATATTGTTCTCGGTGGAATTTTAGGTTATTTACAGCCTAATTATACTATACAGTTTAGAATTACTGGTTATACTGCTTATTTAAGCTTATCTTCAAATGGAACAAGTTTTGATATATGTAATAGCCTAACAGGCAATATAGCTAATCTAACAGCTAATGTACTTAATTACTTTAGGTTAGGATGGAATGGCACTGTATATAAATTGCAGCATTCATTAAATAAAGAAACTTGGACGGATATTATTTCTGTAAATTCTACGTCTCCAATATATTCTGCAACGGCTATTATTGGCGGTTCTAATAAATCGGATGTTGTCTACGGCTATTTCAGAAACGGTTCTATCGACCTCAAACAATTCTCAAACACCGTTGACGGAGTAGAAGTATTCTCGGGTAACAAAACAGGTATAGATACGATTAAGCCAGATGATTATACTGTTGTTGGTACGCCTACGATTAGTGCGGATGGGGTTGCAGGTGGGTTTTCAGCATCTAATTATTTATACAAAGATTTTTCTCCGACTTTTGTAACTAAACAAAAATGGGGTTTTGAACTTGAGTGTACATATAATAGTGCACCTGATGGTACAATCGATTTATTAAGAGTATTGACACCAACGGCTGATTTAGGTTGGGTAACTTTAAGGCAAATTTCTTCAGGGGTATTTGCATTTACTCTATACGACGGAACTACATCTGTGGCTTTGGAGTTCACACCGTCTTCTGTAAACGTTGGCGACAGAATAAAATTTGTTTGCAAACAAGAAAATTATAGCTTGCGTACAATGGATGTATATGTTAATGGTATAAAATCAGGTAGTACGTTAACAAGTACGACAACTTTAGACACCTCACAGTCACCTTTTGATACAAAAAATAGATTATGTATAGGCGGAAACACTGAAAGAACTTATGCCTTTACAGGTTCTATTGACCTCAATTCTATAAAAATCTACGTTGAAGGTGATTTTATTTACCAGCCTTGCTTGAAGATACCATATACGGAAAGTTCGTCTAAATTTGGTTCAAAAATTGTAAATGCAATATATCGTGAAAGGGTAAAAGATGCTTATGTTCAAGGATATTTGCAAAGATATTTCACACTTGATGAAGATAACGGCAACTTTACTTTACCGATGGGGGAATTGTACGGACTTATTCAAAACGCAAGCAGAACTGGTTTTTTAGGACAGACCGTAAGTTCATCTGCGCCATTGTTTGATGATTGCTTACATTTGTTGGATGGGGCATTAATACAGGGTTCAGGCTTTTATAAGGAATTTATGGAGCAATACATAAAACCGTTATTAATAAATACTCCTTCAAAATTTGTAACTGAATCTGCTTGGCAGGAAGCGGTAAACACTTATGGGGTATGCGATAAATTTGTGTACGATAGCGTTAATAACACAGTCAGGCTTCCGAAATACGGGAACCAGATATGGACGGGTGACGGTACTGCTCCTGTTAAAGGTAACGGAATGGTACTTGGTTTAACAAACGGTACTAACAACTTTGGTATTGTAGGTAATACAGCAACAAGTAACAACCAGTTATACGATACTACCAAATACGGAGCTTCTATTACTTCTACATCTCCGACGGGTTCAGTAGGTCAAAATGGTGTTATGGGTGTAACATCCGATGGCACAAAATCAGGTATCGTGGCTGATCTTGCAAACATAACAACAGCTCTTGACTGTTATTATTACATAGTAGTTGCAAATATTCCGAATAAAACAGCTTCTGTTCATAATGCAGGAATCGTTACAGAAGTAAATAATAAAGCTGATGTAGATTTAACAAATGTTTCTAATAAATCAGGTTTAAGGCGACTAATAGAAGTATCACCGAAATCTATATTACCTGACTGGTATAAAGTATGGGAAGAATATGATTATACGACAGGCGAATTAATCGGGAAATGGTGTGAGCAGGGCGGGGTACAAACATCTCCGTCGCAAACCAATATTCCACTTTATAAGTCGTATATGGATATTAATTTCAGCGGACAAACGACATTAAGGTCTGCTACAGGTGCTACGCAAACAGAAAGAAATCCGAGGTTTGGCGTTATTGACGAAAGTCATATATATATATCAAGCGAGAACATCGGTCAAGTCGCTCAGTGGATAGCGTATGGATACATCAATTAAGCAGAAAGGAGTAACTATAAAATGTCATACGAACTTAAAAAACCGATAACTGATATTGAACGCACAGAGTTTATTTATCTGTATAATCGTCAAAGAGGACTGGATATACAAGATACGGAAATGTTTTTGTTTGCACTTGAAGCAAATGAAATTATGGGCGAAAAGGAAATTGAAGTCGATGTAGAGGATTTTGAAACTGTCGAAATTGAAACTGAAATCCATGATATCGATGAAGAAGGTAATTATATCTATGATGAGGATGGCAACCCTGTAACACATACGGAAACAAGACAGGAACAACAACAAACAGGTACACATAAGGAAACAATGATAGTCCCTTATCCGGTTGTCAACCCGAATTATGAACAGGAACAGGCTGAGCGCAGAGAAGCTGAGTTTAACAAAGCTTTCTTCAATACCTCTTTAGGTTATATCAGACGTAAAGTAACAATGCAAGACGGCTCTAAAAAGGACTTTTTATCAGACTTGGTATTATCTATAAAAGCAGGGCTTGAACAGGGCTTGGATGTTAAGATACTTGTTTATGATAAACCGCTATTTGATAAAGATGTAGATGATTGGACTGTATATCAGCATACTGTATCTGCTACACCGCAGTTCGTAATGGAATGTTTAATGCAGACAGCAAACGACTATCTGCCAATAAATGAGGGTTAATTATGAAGAAGTTGCTAATCATATTCTTAATAAGTTGGTTAGCAACTCTTTTAAAGCATTTTTATATCTTGCCGGTTGTAGACTGGGAAGAACACGAAGTAACTGGTTTTGAGTTTAGGATAAAGTTTTAATATGAGAATAGAACCAATTATTCAACCGCCTTTCAAATGTCACAAAGGCACGACTGAAAAGATAAGAGATTACGGTAAAGTAATTCAAGATACAGGAATATTTAAAAATTGTAAACTTGATATTTATTCAGCTTACTCAAAAGAGGGTAAACTTATACATAAGTTGTACTATTTATCTGACATAGTGGGTAATTGGATTAAGTCTAAACTTCAGTATTACGGGGAAAACGGAAAGTGCTATAAAACGATTTGGAGCAAAAAAGATGATAAACATATACAAAAGTAAAGATTTTGATATAGGGATGACTGAAAAGCCAATTATTGAAGTCAGATGTCCTGAAGATGCCAAAGACGAAAAAGAACGGCAAGAGTTTATTAAAAAGCCGTTTGTATGCAAGAATCATCTTTGGATTTTACTCTTTGATCACAAAAAAGAAAAAACATATAAAATCCTTGTAAAAGAGGGTTATGCTTGGGACGGTGCAAGTATTCCCAGAATTGCTTGGCGTTTAATCGGTTCACCTTTCGAAAGCATCTTTTTAAGAGCCTCCCTTGTCCACGATAAAATGTGTGAAAACAAAAACAATATAGGCTATGACAGAGCATTTTCCACAAACGTATTTAATGCGCTTTTAAAAAAAGCCGGTGTTGGAAAATTCAAGCGATTTTTAATGAAAAATAGTGTAGCTTGTTTTCAGACGTTGTTTTGTGATTGGGAGAAGGGGTAAATAATGGGGTACGAATTAGCAGGCATATTATTAACGGTAGTTATTCAAGCATTATACATTGCTTTCAAAATAGGTAAATTTGAAGAAAAACTAACAGCTTTAGAAAAAAAACAAGATAAGCATAATAACCTAATTGAAAGAATGGTAAGAGTTGAGGATAGTACAAAATCCGCTCATCACCGTTTGGATAATATTGAGGATAAATTATGATATGGAACTTAGAAAATAAAGTTACACATAAGATTGATACTTGGTATTCAAAAGATACCATTGATAAAATAGTCAAAGTATGCGAAGAGCAGAATCTTAAATATGATAATGTTGCTTGTGAGATTTTAAATATAATAGAGGAATCAGAAAATGACAGTTAAATATATTATTTTACATTGGACTGCGGGAAATTATAAACCTTGCTCTACAGACTTAAATTCATATCAATTGCTGATTGATAACGAAGGTAAACAACACACCGGCAAGCCTGTAGGTAAAACTTGTTCTACAGGTGGTATGAACTCAATAACTTATAACATTTCTTGTTGTGGAGGATTAGAGAAAACTCCTATAACAAAAATTCAAATTGAAACACTTTTTAAAGTTGCGGCTGATAAGTGTAAGGAATATAATTTAACACCTGATAAAGTTTATACACACGCCATTATAGGTGATATGTGTAAAAAGGGAACTATCTTAATGCTTTTACCTTTTAATAAATGGTTAAATCAAAATATAGGGAAAATTGACTTAACAAATATTCCTTATATAAAAGGGTCTGCTGCAGTAACAAATAATTTTATTAGAAATAAAATAAAATGGTATTATAATAATTAACTTTTATTCATATTAAAGCTCTCTCTTCTTATTTAACGAACCCGCTCACTTAATTGTGAGCGTTTATTTTTTTGCCCAGTTCTAACCACGCTTTACTTTCAGAAGGTAAGATACAATTTTTTTTCATACTTTCGTATATTCTTATTTGGCTTTGTGTTTCTTCTATTGAGCGCAAAGCTCTTTTTTTTGCGTTTTCTTTTGCTTTGTAGTCTTTGATTATTTTATCGGCACTCCCGTTTTTTCTAAGGACATTTAAATAAGCATTTATATTCTTTGCACCGTGTTTTATTGCATAGGATTTTAAAAATTCATCCTCTTTGTTGTTTATTTTTTCATTGTTATTTGTTCCTATATAGAAAGGGTCAGAATCCGACTGTTTTAAAAGTTCATTTTCTGGCGGTTTATTTGTCGTTTTTTGCCCGTTTGTATCTGTTTGGGTATAAATATACCTTTTTTCATTTTCATCCGCCTTAAAGTCAATTTTCGCAAGCCTGAGTAAATACTTGTTATAATTTCCTCTGACCTTATCACGTTTTGATTTAATTATTAATCCCTCTTTTATCAAATCGTTTATTGCTTTCTTTGCGGCCGTTAACCCTATGCCTAATACTTCCGCAATATAACCGACTGACGGGAATACTACAGAGCCGTTTTTGCTTTCGTTTAGATGCGTGGTAAGCTCCAATAATACAAGTTTTGTTACAGGGGTTAAATTAAATTTGTAAAGATTTCTTAACAAATCCGTTGTAATTTCAAACTGACTAAAAGCATGCCCCGACATGCTTTCCGCTCTTTTTGCGTTTTGCATTTTCTCTTCCTCCCTAAAAATTTTCCATAACCAAATTGACCTATGTTCGGAAGTGTGCAATAATTACAGTATGCAATAATTACAAAGTTTATTATAAGTTTTTAAATCTACTGCTTTGCTTCCGAGCAAGGCTTTTTTATTGCTTTTATTCATGTATTAAGTTGTATGGGCATGTCAAGTTAATAATTGTTTCATTTTTGGCATGCGTAACAAATTGTAAATTTGCTATACATGTATTTTACGGATTTATGTATAATAGTGTCAAGAGTTTATTATTATTTGTTTTTAACCATTTTGTAAGGTTATTAATAGTTTATAAAGAGGTTTGAAAGTATGGAAAAATGTTTAAAAGTTGCAGAGCTTGCAACAATTTGGGGGGTATCTGTTCCGACCACTTGGAACAGGGTGCGTAAAGAAGGCTTAGAAACGGTTATAAAGAAGGATGAAAACGGCAAAGATATTAACTATATCAACATTTCCGATGATGTTATAAACAAATATATTAACAACCCTGTTAACAACCAAAATAATGTTAATAACAATGGTTATTATGAAGATATGTTAAGAGATAACAACATTAATAACGGTCAAAACGACGTATTAGATGCAGATTATACAATGGTTAATAACAATGATATTAAAAACCTTTATGACATGTATATAACCGATACAAACGGTTATAAAAATGAGTTAATAAGCGTTTATAAAGAGTTGTCAGAGTATAAGGGACAAGCGTTATTGGTTGACAAGTCTCAATCAGAAAATAGCAGACTGGAAGCTGAATTAAGCGAATTGAAAACAGATAATAAACGTCTTGAAAAGGTTAATAAATGGTTGTTTACGTTGTTAACAACCTTGTTTGCAATAGTATTAACGGCTTTAATAACATTAATTATAGTTAATAACATGACAGATTCCGGCAGCATTCATAACGACATAAAAAAAGAGGTTGAAATAAATCAACCTCAATAACTTTGTCATTATGTTTGGAAAAACTCTCTCGTTTGCGGGATTCCGCAATGTTAGGTAAAATAACTTTATTAATCTTTCGGTCTAGACCTAAAAGCCAATAACGATACGGGATATAGCGATAATTAATATTATGTAAGAAGGTAGATAAAAGCATTCTTGTTATATATATTTATCCTATTGACCTCAGAAAACGACTGTATTTTATCGTATAAATGGAGTAGTAATAGACTTTTCAAAGTCCCACCCCTGCCTTAACCGTGCTTTTAATTTCTTATAATCAATTGATAAAATTTCTGCCCACTCAATTAAGGAGTGTGTTTGATTTTTAAAAGTTATTTTTTTATTACTTCTTTTGTTTCGTTGTTGTTCTTTTATATCAATCCATTTACAATTTGAAGGTTCATAATTTCCATTAACGTCTATTCGTTCAATAGTTAAATTATCTGAATAACCGTTAGAATAAGCCCAATCAATAAAGGCCTTAGAATTTTTAAACCATTCTTCGCACATTTTAATACCCCTTCCACCGTAATATTTATAGGCTCTATCTTTTATTACTGTACATCTTCTTTTTATGCCTGCCCAAATCCGATGTATTCGAGCATGAGTAAGACCGTGTTTTGTATGTTTAATACAATTTTCTTTTCGCAGACAACCACAAGATTTTGAATGTCCTGTAACTAACCTATCTCTTGTAATAATCTTTTCGTTGCCACAATCACATTTACACAACCATAAAGCATTATACCTTTTATCTGCTCCTACTTTTTCTAACACAGTTAATTTTCCAAACTTTTGTCCTGTTAAATCCTTAGCTGTTTTCATTAATCTACCCCCATTATCACATTTATGTCTTTAAATACTTTCCCGGAAATATCTTCTGACATCCACGCTAATTGTCGGATTCGTTGACAACTTTCTACAATGTACTCATTTGCAGCATTTTCTTGTAAATACCCTTCTAATTGGTCAATTTCTTCTTCTAAATACCTGTTAAGCAATTCAATGCGAGGTAAAATGCAAACTGCATCTAAAATTTGTGTTTCCATAGTCGTGTCTCCTATAAAGTAAAACCCCCTTGCGGACACGACTCAACACAAGGGGTGTTTTACATTGTAAAACATCTTATTTTTTGTCGTGTCACTTTTAATTATACATAAAATTGACACTTTTGTAAACCGTAATCGTTTCTTTTTTGTTCAAAATTATACTTGCTCATTCATAACCTCGTCAATTTTCTTTAAGAATCCTTTAGGCAATATGTAATATTGCTGTGTCTTTATCCATTTAAAAAGTTTTTCCAACTCCATATTTCGCATATTATAACTTTTGTTTTGTTCTACAACCTTGTTATATTGGTTTTGTGTGATTATAAGTTCATCACTCAGTTTTTTATTCTGCAAATGCGCATCCATTAACATTTGGTTTCTTGCAGCAAGTTCCATTTTTAAGCGCTCGTTTTCCGCTTGTAATACATTTATTTCTTCAATTGTTAAACTATTTGTCATTTAGCACCTCGTTGATTTTGTTTAAAATTGTTTCTTTAATACAATTTAGACATTTGGCATAATCGTCACAGCCACATTCTCTACTTTCGCAAGTTGTGTCTTGTTCCATATCTTCTTTTATTTCTTCCAATGCAGAGCGGTATTTATAGAAATTGCAATGATTACAGTCTTTTCTAAGTTCTACAATTTCTCTTCGTAACTCTTTGTTTTCTTGCTCTAAGCGTGTTTTGTCTGTTTCAGAATTAAAAAATTTATTTGTTAAAGTGTCATATTTTTCTTGCAACCTTTTGAGTTGCTTGTAGTAGCAGTCATTATGCCATTTACAAAGGTTAATATCTGTATCATCATTAATTTTACAATCACATCTATAATAATATTCACACCCCGCCACATCTACACCGTCAATTATTATTTCTTCTGTCATTTATTTATCTCCTCACTTTTCTAACAAACTATCTTTCGTCCGTCGCCATGCCAATAAAAATAATCATATTGAAATTTTTTTAAATATGGTGGTAACGGCTCAATAAAATCTTCTACGGTAAACCACCAACTATCAGTCAAAGATTGTGCTACTGCCGCTATTACCTTATAACCCAGTTTTTTCATTTGTGTTTGAGGATGTTCCTTTATTCCACAGTCATAAGCCTTATACATGCTGTAATGTAATTGCTTGTATTCTTTGGGTTCATCTTCCAAAAATTCTTTTGCCTTTCTTTGACACTGAAACGTTGACAAAAATTTTGCCATCTCATCAAGACTCATTTGTTTAATTTTTTCGTAGTTGTTCATTCTTCCCCCCTGTGTGGCAAGCACAAATTTATTTTCTGCCATTTATTTACCCTCAAGTATTCTCAAAATATTTCCATATATCGAACCAACTTCGTTGTTATCAATATAAATTACGCAGTAATGTTTTGCAAGTTCTATTCTTCTTTTTGCTTCGATCGGGTTTTCAAGGATATCAAAGCCATCAACAGTAGCAGTACCGCTAGTAGACGAAATATACCCTGTAAGCATATTCATCGTGGTTGTTTTTCCTGCACCGTTTCTTCCAAGAAAGCCGACCACCTCAC
>JAZURO010000043.1:0-62498 GCA_045606265.1 Eubacteriales bacterium | reverse complement strand
TTAGGTTTCTGCGAAGTTCTAATAATGTATCTATCCCCGTTGTAAAAGTATCTTTTCTTTTAATTTGTAACTGTAAGGTCTTATTCATTTCTGCCCATTCTTTATTCATAAATTAGCACCTCGCTAAATTCTTATTTATCGTTCAGTTTATTATAGCATAGAAATCGCGTTTTTTCAATACATTCGCCTATCGTATAACAAAAAAACTTTCGTCCCGTAGCAATATCTATCGTTCCATTGATAAGGCTTTTGTTCCGCAGTTATTTATTATAAAGCAAAAAAGAGGTTAAACACTCCTACAAGGCTCTAATCTTTACTTACAGAAAGGAAAGAACTCCCTTTATGTAAAGAAAAAAGGGCTAACACGATTGTATCAAACCTTTGCTTTTCTTATGGTGGACCCGAGGGGAAGTTGCTCTTGGATTTTGCGGGGCAGGGAGCAAAGATAGTGAAGTTATGCCTCTATAATCCTTCGGTCACCGTTCGAAAACAGCGCACTGTGCTGTTTTCTCACTGCGTTCAATTCCCCTCACATTATTTCCGTGCAAAAACAAAAGAGACACACTTGCGTGTGCCTCTTTTATTTTTGGTGGACCCGAGGGGAATTGAACCCCTGTCCGAAAACCTCTTGATATGACCTTCTCCGTGGGCAGTCAGTTTTTATTATTTCCCACTACGCGTCGCCAACTGACAGGCAACACGCAGTCCGTAGCACCTTTTTGCTTGATCGGTTCAGGTGCGACCGCCGATGCAAGTTCACCACTACGATGACGCTCAGTCCGCAGTCGTGGTCCTCTGCGGAGGAACGGGTAGCCCGCAGGCTACAGCACTGCCAATTGAAGCACCCTTGCGGGTGCGTCAATTAGGCAGCCATAGCAACAGTATTGTTGTCGTTTAATTTAAAATTTGAGCAGTTATCGGGATTACTCAGCCCGCCACGCTTATCATACCTCAAAATCCCCGTCGAAACCATTACGGGCCCGTGTATGATGCTTTATTATACACTATTTTGTGTGAATAATCAAGAGATTTTTGACGAATTTTTATTCTAATATTAATTGTTTGCAAGATTAATAGTTTCAACCCTTTGCTTTTTTGCGTATTTCAAAGTGCTTGAAGCTCCGCCTTTTCTATTGGCTTCAACGTAGCAAATTAGCAGGTCTGCATTATCAACCATCCACCGATTTCTTTTGTTTATAGCTGATTTATAATGAGTTTTATTGTTCAAGGGGTAGTAAATTTCGTTATAAAAGCTTTCAAAATAGATTTCGTCATTAGATTTATATGGCAAAATAAGATTAAGCGAGCTGTTTTGCGTACCGTATTTTATTTGTGCTCGTTTGATGGCAGAAGCTGCACAAATATCAAAATCGCCGTTGCGTCCAAGATTAAATTCAACAAATTGATACTTACGAAGCAAGCTTAAAGCAATCTCTTCAATCCTGTCTTCAACATACCTTATATTGTATATCACTCTGTGTCCAATAAAAGCAACACGGTAAACATCCATCTCAAATACCTAAAACAAAAAGTGCGCCCCGAAGGAGCGCACCAAAAAATGTCCCTCTCACATTAGTTACCACACAAATGCATATCCGTCAAAGGGATGATGAAAGAGAGAAAACACTTTTTACCAAAGTATTTCCCCTTTAACGGACTAAATATGCAATTTGTGTGGTGAGATTATTCTATCATAAATTCATTTTTTTGTCAACAGGACAATCAGAAAGAGTATAAAAATATATATATAAAACACAGTTTTTCAATATTTTTCTTGCTATTTTTATAAAAGTATGTTATTATGAACATAGTGAGGTGATATTATGTTTTTAGATATATTCAAAAAGAAACCGAAAAAGCCCGATTGGCCTGAGGAGGCAAAGTACAGGGCACGTGATTTTGTTCGTTTCCGTCACCGTGGAGAGCTTCATTTCGGATTTATCCACGAAGCACGTGTTGAGGACGGCGAAGTGATATATACAATACAAATGGGCGGCGAATGTCCCACCTTTGTTTATAATTATAAAGAAAATCAAATCGTTGGAAAGGTGAATTGATATGAAAAGATTTGTTTTGTTAACTCTTGTATTTGCTATGCTTTTGTCAATGGTTGCGTGCTTTGATATGTCCGAGGAAACAACTAAGGCAAGCACAACTGATTCCGGCACAACAGCTTCTACAACAGCAAGCTCCACCACAAGCTCAACAACGACTTCAACGACCGATAATAGCCAAAATCCACCGCCAAGTGATGATATTATCGGTGCGGTAGAGGTTTACGGTGTAAATGAAGCTATTAATCTCTGTTTTACAACAAATGAGAACTATACGTATAATGTATATTATAAACTCAAAGATGCCGACGATTATGATTACGTTCAGCTTGAAGATGAGCTTATGATTGCAGATGGAAATGCATTGAACTGCTATATTCTTGGCATTACTGCAGGAACGTATATGGTTAAGATTGAGGCGCTCGGAAAGGTAACAGAAGATATTTTCTGGATCACGTTAACAAATATTGTTGTTTCGGCGCAGGATAGATCGGGCTATGCTCATTTTGGCGCAAGTGAAGGCGTAGGTGCATATAACAACGACGGAACTCTCAAAGAAGGAACAAAGGTAATCTACGTTACAAATGAAAATAAAAATACAGTTACCTGCGAGATTGGTGGAACCACCTACACAGGTCTTGTAAACATTCTTCAAGCGCAGTATAAGTCCGATACACCTATGCTTGTTCGTATTATCGGCAAGATTACTACAAACCAATGGAACGAAAAGAATGTTGAACCTCGTCTTGCAGATAATTCAAACGCAACTGACGATTTCTTTGAAAACACATTTTCTACCGAATACGGTGAAAACCTTGCTAACCTCATTGTTAAAATGAAGGGCAACGGCGGAGGCGCCAAGACCTACAATTACAGAACCACACCCGAAGGACTTACAGATGTCAGAGAAACAAATGGCGGAACTAAGACCGTTAACTATAAGGGAAGCGATTTCCCGTCAATGAAGGGAATGTTGGTTTATGACGACGACTCCTATTATAATATGCTTGAAGTAAAGGGTTCAAAGAACATCACTGTCGAAGGTGTTGGCGAAGGCGCTGAAATCTTCCAATTCGGAATTGGATTTGAGGAATGCAGCAATATTGAGATAAAGAATCTTACCTTTACCGATTATCCCGAAGATGCGCTCAATTTCCTTGGCGGTGACAGGGCTGATCTTGCGCAGCATAGCAGATATTGGGTACATAACTGTACCTTTAACCGTGGCTACAATGCTTGGGATATCTCGGGTGAGCGTGATAAATACGCAGGCGACGGATCCATTGACTTCAACAATGTTTCAGGTCTTACACTTGCATATAACTTTTTCAACAACAGCAAAAAATCTATGCTTTTTGGCAGCGGGGATTCCTGTGCTTGTATGAATATGACAATGCACCACAACTACTTCTACAAGGTTGAATCAAGATTGCCGCTTGGCCGTCACGTTAACCTTCACACCTATAATAACTATTATGACGGATGCGGAAACTGTGCCGATCTTCGTGCCGGCTCATATATATTCAGCGAAAACAACTACTTTGAGTCCACAAGCAAGCCCTTCGGTCTTTCTTCAAGCTATGCGAAGTCCTATGGCGATATATTCATTTCGTCGGGCACACCCAATGCTAAGATCGTAACGGACAGAACACAAGCAGTATCAAGCATCTGCAAGCCCGATGGCTCAACGGATATGTCAAACTTTGATACAAACAGCACTTTATTTTACTATGACAGCGCAAACAAGTGCAGTGACGTAAGTATTATGATTAGTGCTGAGGACGTTCCCGAATTCGTTGCAAAACACTCGGGTGCAGGTAAATTCGAATCACTGAATATTGAATAATAAATAAACGGGGAAATACGCTTGTATTTTCCCGTTTTGTATGGTATAATAACTTTAAGATAACAAGAAAGGAGTGCTAAAAATGAGTAGAAGATTCAGAATGACAACAGCACTTGACGTTGATGACGTTTTGCTTGAATGTATCCCTTATGCCATAAGATTGGCAAATGAAAAATATAATTTTGATCCACCCTTAACCATACACGAGGTGGACAGATGGGGCAAGCTTGGAACCCGTGCCGACGTAATATTTGAGTTCTTTACTGAGGAATTTTTCAGAACTCAGCCGGTAATTGAGGGGGCAAAGGAATTTGTACGTAAGCTCTCGCAAATGACGGAGGTTTTTGTTTGCACCTCAGTTTATCCTCAGTTTATGAGTATTCGTGCAGAGGTTATTATGCGTGAATTTCCCGAAATACCGCCTGAAAATATATATATGGCATCAAGAAAAGATAAGCTGAATGTTGATATTCTTTTTGATGACGGTATGCATAACGTAATCAAGTCCAATGCGGCATATCCCATTCTTATGCGACGTCCTTGGAATCAGAGCGCAACGGGAATGCTTGCAGTAAACAATTACGACGAATTTTTGAAGCTCGTTGAGGTTATCAGCACAAGCTATTCAACCGTTAAGGACGATTTGAAAAATCCTTCGATTGTGGCACTTGTAGGGCCCTCCGGCTCAGGCAAGGGTGAGATTGCAAAGATCCTTCTTGAAAAAGAACCAAGACTTGAAAAGCTTTTGAGCTATACCACGATAGATCCCACTTCGAATACAGAGAACGATTGGTATAACTATATAGACAAAACCGAATTTTTCAAAATGGTGGATAACAGTGAGCTTTTTCAATCCACAATGTATGCAGGACACGGATTTGGTTCAAAAAAGAGCGATGTAGATGCTCTTATCGGAGAAGGGAAAACGGTATTGACGATTATGGATATTTGCGGTGCAATGTCGCTTAAAACTTGCTATAAGGACGTTCTTACCATATATGTTAAACGTGATAAACGGGAGCTGCTGAAATCTATTCTTGAAAAGAACAGTACTAACGAGGATAAAGTAAATCGCATTATCTCTATTGATGATGAAAGACGAAACGAAGAGATATGCGACTATGTTATTGAGAATAACGGCGACTGTGAAGCGGCTGCGGACAAAATATTGGAGTTGCTGTTCTGAAATAAAAAATCCTGACTATGGTTGGTCAGGATTTTTTTGTTTTGTTTCTTATTTTTTGAGCTTTTTAAGGATTATGGGGGTAATCTTCTTTTCAAGTGTGCAAACGATCAAAGAGATTGCGAATCCAACTATGATACCACCGTAAACGTCGGTTGGGAAGTGTACGCCCACGTAAAGACGGGAAAGACCCATCAAAAGCGCCAGGATAATGGTTACGATACCGAACTTTTTATGCTGCGACAAAATGGTAAACGAAACTGCAATAGCGGATACCGTGTGTCCTGAGGGGAAGGAGTATGAGGTGGGAACCTTAACAAGCTCCACAAGCTCGGGATACGTAGCACAGGGACGTTCTCTTGCGATAAGATTTTTAAGAATTATGTTGTTGATAACAAGCATAACAAGTAAGGTGGCAAGAACCATTACTCCGCACTTACGTGTTTTCTTGGGAATCAACAAAACCACACCCAAGGCAATCCATATCAAACCGTCGTTACCGAGGTTTGTATAAAACGGTACAATGGCATCAAAAAAGCCGTTGCGAAGATGGTTTTTAATAAAAAACAGAATTTCAAAGTCAAATGTCCAAAGTAGAAGTCCAATAGAAGCTATTGCAATCGTAAATATTGCAATTACAGAGTATTTTTCACGTTTGTTTTCAATGTTAATCATTGGCGATCTCCTTTATTCAAAATATTCAACAAGTTCGTGTGGATTATCTACAATTTCTTCCGCACCCGAAAAAATCAGCTTTGCTTTTGAAACGTATCCCCAGGATACGGAAAGAATTTCAAAACCGGCATTTTTAGCGGTAAGCACGTCAATATCACTGTCTCCGACAAGCATACACTCATAGTGGGAAACACCGAGGGAGTCAGCGATTTCAAGTGCAACCTCGGGTCCGGGCTTTGCGGGCTTGCCGTCAATTGTACCTCGTGCAATTTCGCAAATACCGTCGGGCAGGAGCTGTTTTACAAGATTTTTAACGTATTCGTCCTGCTTGTTTGAAAGCACGGCAATTTTGTAGTATTTGGAAAGAGTAATGATTGCATCTTCCATTCCTTCGTAAAGAGAATTGGTATTCAAATACGTTTTTGCGTATGCTTTATCATATATTTCAAGCGCTCTGTCAATCATTTTGGGCTTGTTAATTCTTACCTCTTTGGGAAGCGCTTCTGAAATAAGATGGCGTGGGCCCTGACCGATAAAGCTTCTGATTTCATCCAAAGAGCGAGCTTCGTATCCAAGCTTTCTCAGAGTGATGTTAACCGCCTCAGCGATTGCGGGAATCGTGTCAGCAAGTGTACCGTCAAGGTCAAAAATCAATGCTTTTATGTAAGATCTCATAAAAATCCTTTCAAAAAGTATTATATACATAACAATTATACCATATTATAAACAATATGTCAAATAGATTTTTTGTCAAATAATACAAAAAAATATATAAATTGATCGAAAATTCCGTGAGAATAACTATATATTATTAAAGAGAAAAGTGTTATAATATATTGGTTAAGTTTTTATTAACATATGGAGGCATAAAGTGGTAAGAGAAGATTTAAGAAATATAGCCATTATCGCACACGTTGACCACGGAAAAACAACACTTGTTGACCAGCTTTTGAAGCAGGGCGGTATTTACCGTGAGAATCAGACAACCGAGGACAGAGTAATGGACTCTAACGATCTTGAACGTGAGAGAGGTATTACTATTCTTGCAAAGAATACAGCTGTCAACTATAATGGTGTAAAGATAAATATTATTGACACACCCGGACACGCAGACTTTGGCGGTGAGGTGGAGCGTATTCTCAAAATGGTAAACGGTGTTATTTTGCTTGTTGACGCAGCAGAGGGTCCAATGCCCCAGACACGCTTTGTTTTGCAAAGAGCGCTTGAACTCAATCACAGAGTAATAGTTGTTGTAAATAAAATAGATAAGCCCGACGCACGTATTTCTGAGGTTATTGACGAGGTACTTGAACTTCTTATTGACCTTGGCGCTAATGATGAGCAGCTTGACAGCCCAATGCTTTTCTGCTCAGGAAGAGCAGGAACCGCAAGTGAAGATATGGATGAGCAGGGTACTGACTTAAAGCCACTCTTCAACAAGATACTTGAATATATCCCTGCACCCGAGGGAGATGAGGATGGAGATTTGCAGCTGCTTATCTCATCAATCGACTACAATGACTTTGTGGGAAGAATAGGTATTGGACGAGTAGAGAGAGGAACCGTAAAGCAGGGACAGGAGGTTATGATTTCAAACTTCCACTCAAAGGCGGCGCCCAAGAGAGCTAAAATAGTAGCTCTTTATCAGATAAACGGACTTGGCAGAATTCCCGTTGAAAATGCTAAAATCGGTGATATAGTTTGTTTCTCCGGAGCTGAGAATATTACTATCGGTGATACAATTACATCAACCACCTGCATTGAACCCCTTGAATTTGTCAAGGTAAGTGAGCCCACAATGGAAATGACTTTTGCTGTTAATGACAGTCCTCTTGCAGGACAGGAGGGTAAGTTTGTAACCTCCCGTCAGATCCGTGACAGACTTTACCGTGAATTGCTTAAAGACGTGTCTCTTCGTGTAAGTGACGGTGATACAACTGATTCCTTCAAGGTTGCGGGCAGAGGTGAAATGCACCTTTCAATACTTATTGAAAATATGAGACGTGAGGGTTTTGAGCTTATGTGCTCCAACCCAAGAGTTCTTTATAAAGAAATAGACGGCGTAAAGTGTGAGCCGATGGAAAGAGTTACACTTGATGTTCCTACCGATTACGTTGGGTCTGTTATTGAAAAGCTTGGCAGACGTAAGGGTGATCTTATTGAAATGATTCCCGTAGGAAACAGAATGAGAGTTGAGTATTCAATTCCTTCACGTTGCCTTTTCGGTTACCGTTCCGAGTTTTTGACAGATACTCGCGGAGAAGGTCTTATCAATACGCTTTTTGACGGTTATCAGCCATACAAGGGTGAGGTTACTATGAGGTTTACAGGCTGCCTTATAGCCAACGAAAACGGTGAAACGACAAGATACGGTCTTTTCAATACACAGGAGAGAGGTCAGCTTTTTGTTGGCCCTCAGACAAAGGTTTATGAGGGTATGATTATTGGTGAAAACCCCAAGAATGATGATATTGCTGTTAATCCTTGCAAAGAAAAGCATCTTACCGCTATTCGTTCAACGGGTGCTGATGAAAAGCTTCTTTTGACACCGCCAAAGATTTTCAGCTTGGAGGAAGCGATCGAGTATATCAATGATGACGAGCTTATCGAGGTAACACCGAAATCAATCAGACTTCGCAAAAAGATTCTCAATACCGAGCTTCGTATGAAAGCTCAAATGAGAGCAAGACGTGGAATTATTGATATTAAATAAAGAAAAAAGCACGGCTAAGCCGTGCTTTTTTTGTTATAATTTTATCTCTACCGCCTCACCGAACGGGAGGGAATAGATAAGCACCTTATCGGGCTTTTTGCCAAGAAATCTTTCTATTGCCATTGAGTAGTATGCAAGCTGTTTTCCGTGGCGTTCGGTCATCTTCTGAATGACGAGTGTCTCATTTTTAAGTTCATTTGGTGTGAGATAATCTGTCTTGTAATCACAAAGAATTACATTTCCGTTTTCATCTTCAAAGAACAAGTCGATAACACCCTGAATAAGAATATCTTCATTTTCAATTTCAGATAAGAATTCTTCATTCTCTGTGAACTGCGAAGCAGGGAGCAAAATATTAAATCTTTGCTCACGATAGGTCTTTTTCGCATTTTTAAGAGAAGAGTAGAAATCGCTTTCAAAAAATGTTTCAAGTTGATCAATGTTAATCAACTCGGCAACCTGATGCGTGATAAACCTATTATCAACAAGGCGATCAAGCTCCGCTTTTACTCCGTTTTTCTCTGCATTTTCAAAGTCACAGAATTGCAGGAAAAGGTGAGTTGCAGTACCACGGTCAGCACTTGTAGTCCTTGACTTGCTTTCAAAAAATTCTTCAATTTCAAGAATTTTTGCCTCGTCAAATGATTCGAGTGTTGCAGCATCGTCGTCCATATCGTCAAGTACTGTTGGAGAGAGCTTTGAAACAGAGAGCTTTGCGGGAAGCTTGTTCAAATGAGAATAAGGATATACGTAATCAAGTCTATCTTTGATTTCGCTTATTTGTTCATTCGTTATGGATTTAAGCGAAATATCATTGTTTTCTCGATCATATTTCTTGTCAGTATTGAGAGATACACCATCCTTTTCCAAAGAAGTGAACGTGTATGAATCTCCGTTTTTGAGAGGATGAATAGCAGCAAGGATCATAGCGAGCCAGTTTCGGCATTTTTTGATTTTGAAATCACTTGCAAACTCTGATGTAAGAAATGCTCTTTCATCCAGCGAATTGAGGTGTGAACGGGTGTGAGCTGTGATGTAAAGACGCTCTCTTGCACGAGTTAAGGCAACGTAAAGGATTCTCATTTCTTCTTCGATCTGAGCATTCGTCATTTCGAGATAAACTGCCTCACGAATTGGGGTATTCAGACGAGCCATACCGCCCTCATAAGCGAGCTTCAAGCCGATTCCCGTACGCGAATGATACAGGAGGTTGGGCTTTGTGTCCTCGTTACTGAATGAGCTTTGTGTGTTGCAGATAAAGCAAACGGGGAATTCAAGTCCCTTGGATTTGTGTGCCGTAATCATTTGAACTGCATTGGTGTCAGCGTCCTCATATGTGAGGGAGGGCACCTTTTCATTTTCGATCAATTCGTTGATATAGGAAATAAAGTTATTAAGTCCCTTGAACGAACCGGATTCAAATCTTCTTGCAAGCTCATATAAGCGTGTGAGATTTTGCTTGTTCACCCCGTCAAGCGAGGTAATTGCAAGATCACGGTATATATGATTTATCAGCTTGTCGATCGAAAGGGATGTAGCAAGCGTGCGATATTTTGTCAGCTTTTCCAAGAAATATTTATTCTTGTCTTTGATGTTACCGTCATCGCCGATATACTCTCTCAATGCCTCGAACAGTGACATTTTTGGCTCGGCGCTCGTTCTTATTTCAATAAGCTCGTCCATTGTGTATGAGAAAATTGGCGAATAAAGAGTTGCCGCAAGTGAAATATCCCTGTGAGGATTGTCAATACAGGAGAGCAACGAGATCATCAGAAGCACGTCGGGTGTTTCAAAAAGATCGTATTTAGAATTATCCGAGCATGGAATGTTCAGTGCTTCAAGCGCTTTCGTTATACTTGATGCAGGCGTTGAAGCTCTCATAAGGATTGCTATATCCTTGGGCTCAATTTTAGTGCCGTCGGCCTTATATTCGTAATTAATGAGTCTCAGAATCTCGTTAGCTATCCAGATTGCCTCTGAATTGATCTCACTCATTTCGTCAGATTCCCCGATATCTTCGTCGTCACTTTCTTTCGCACTTTCGTCAGCCGTAACAACAGTCACGTTTACATATGGGGAGGCAAGCACACGGCCTTTTTCCTCTTTTGTAAAAATAAGGTTATCTTCCGGGGTGTATTCTATGCTTTTACCACAATTACCGAAAAGGAAGGAAAAAACTTGATTTGTGAATTTTATGATATTTTCATCGCAGCGGAAGTTGTTGGACATAAATATCAAAGCTGAGTCAGATTCTTTTGCATCGTCAATTGGCGGAAAGCTCTTTTTGTAACCTGCAAAAACGTCCGTGTCAGCACCTCTGAAGCTGTAAATGCTTTGCTTTATATCACCAACCATAAATCTGTTATTGGGCCTTGAAATAAGAGTAAAAATGCGATCCTGCATTGCGTCAACGTCCTGGTATTCGTCGATATATATCTCGTCGAATTGTTCACGGTAGGAAAGCGCAATATCGCTGGGATTTCCATTTTCATCCGTTAACAGCTGATATGCAAACCTTCTTATATCGTCAAAATCGAAGGCCTTTCGTTTGATTTTTTCTTCAAGAACTGCCTTTTGAAATTCGGTTAAGATTGCGTGAAGTGAGTGCAGAATGTCAGCTGTTTTAAGCATAGATTCTTTGATCTGATCCTTATCGAAAGAGAAGAATTTCTCATTAATACTCGCAATAAAATCGCATTGTTCGTTACGTAACCCTTTGCAAGCGATAATCTCGGGAGTCTGATATTCTTTGTCAAGATTTCCAAGTCGTTTCTTTTTGAAGGTAATGGAATGCTCACGAACAAGAGTATAATCCTTCTTTTCCAAAAGCGTGAGGAGTTTTTCAAGAAACTTCTTTTCGTCTGCAAATTTTTCAAGATAGGGCTTTGAAGCATTTTCACTGCTTTCTATAATATCACAGCAACGCACATATGCCTCGTGATAACTCTTTGCACCGTTCAGGATGTAGTTATAAATGATTTTTCCTTGCCTGCTTTCAAAAAAGTCAAGCTCTGCTTCGTATGTCAATTCATTGGCAAATGATAAAATAGCATCGGTACCTTCGGTTTTTGAACACAGCTTGTTTTCAAGAGTCAGGAAAATGTCTGAAAGTGTGTCACTTTGTTTTGCCGAAGTGAAATTTTCTACAAATGAAAGAAAACCGTCGTCGTTTTGCGCATTGGAATCATAATGCTTTTCTATAATTTCATCCATAACGGATTTGCGAAGGAGAGCCATTTCTCCCTCATCAGCCAGACGGAAGTTTGAGGGAAGAGAAAGACGTTGGAAATTTGAGCGTACAATTTCAAGATAGAAAGAGTCTATGGTGCAAATATGTGCGCTTTCAAGCAGTACGAGCTGTTTTGAAAGATGCTCGCTTGTGGGATTCTTTGTAAGCTCGTCCGATATGGCATTGGAAATTTTTCTTTTCAGGTCTGCCGCAGAAAGACGGGTGAAAGTAACAATGAGCATTTTTGAAATGCTTGCGGGATTGTTTTGCGTTAGCTTTCTGACTATTCTTTCAGTAAGGGTAGCAGTTTTACCCGATCCTGCAGCGGCGGAAACGAGAAGAGATTTGTTCTGCGTTTCTATTGCTAATTTTTGTTTTGGTGTCCAATCTTTGCTCATTTTTTCACCTCCTTATTTCTTGCGTTTGTAAACGGACGCACGGCACACCGCACTCATCTTACAGTAGCGGCAGGATGATTTTTGACCTTTGTGAAGTGGAATTGCATCAGCTTTTCCGTCCTTCATACTTTGAGCAACACGAATGATAGTTTCTGAGAGTGTATTGTAAATCTCATCAAATCCATCCTTGCCCACAAGTTCTTTTCCTATCATCTCACCGTCGTCGTTAACCTTGAATTTTGAAACTATCTTCATATCAAGATTATGATTGATTGCTTGCAAAATATCGGCGTCATTTGTGAGAAGTCCGCTTCTGACAAACTCCTTTTGAATAAGCTGCTCTATATTTTCACCGTCGCAAAACTTATCTACTGAAACTGTCGGTGCATTGGATGAAAGATACTGTATGCCCGCAGGCAGAAGCTCGCCGCCTGCCTCACAGCCGAATTTTGCCTTTGTTTCTTCGCTTTGAGCACGGCAAATTGAGAACAAATATATAAGAAGCTGTGTATTAAGACCTTCCTTGATTTCATCGATTGAAAATGTCTTGCTTCCGGTTTTGTAATCGACTACACGTATATATACGTTTCCGTCCTTTTTGTATGTATCAATTCTGTCGACAATACCGCGAAGAGTAATAATACTTCCGTCTTTAAGCTCAAATTCAAGAGAATTGATACCACTGTCGCCCATTCCAACCTTCAATTCGAAATACGAAGGGTAAAAATCGCTTTCCTTGAACTCATTAATAAGATTTTTTGCAATCATAAACGAGAGCTTGTTAAGACGAATAAACAGATGCTTTGTTCTGTTGGAGATCGCATAGTCCTCGCCAAGAAGCTCAAAGAGATAATTGCGCACGTTCCTTTGCAAAATCTTATCAATTTCTTCATCGGTCAAAGTCAGATTCAGCTTTCCGTCGGCAGTTATGTCCTTCATAAACATTTCAAGAATATAGTGAATGAAGGAACCAATGTCATTTAATTGAAATACTGCCTTTTTACTTTCACGGAGTCCCAATACGTATGAGCAATAGTAATCAAATCCGCAAAGAACGTATTTTTCAAGTCTTGATTGGGTCAACGAAAGACGTTTGCCAAAGATCTTGTTTACAGTTTCAGGCGAAACGTGACATTCCTTTTGCGAAACAGGAATGCTCAATCTTTTTTCAAATGAATCGTTATTATCGGAATTCTTTATTATTTCTTTAAGCTGATCTGAATTTTTATAGCTTTGAGTAGAAGCATATACTTCCTTGGCAAGCTCCACATTCCATATTCTGTCAAACGGAGAAAGTGAGCTTTCCTTTGCTTTCGAGCAACCGGGGAACAGCTTATTAACTCTGTCAATGGCAACCGACTGTCTTAATGAAGCACCGTCGGATGACAAAGCACTTGAAGTAAGTGTAAGCTTTTCAGAGGGAAGTGAGACTGCGCGATATACAAAAAACAGTTCCTCGGACGTTTTAATGCCTGTATTTGATGAGAGTGTAATGTCAAGACATTGAAGCTCTTTTTTGTCACTGTCGGTAAAGATGCCGTTATCCTTGATTGAAGCAGGAAATTCACCTTCGTTAAGCCCCATTATTATGGCAAACTTAATATTATCGGTACGAAGCATTGACGCAGAACCGATAATGATTTCATCAACTGAGGTGGGAATAGTACCGATATCGCTTTGAGCAAACATCAAAGTGAGGGCGGCAAAGAATTCATCAAACGTGAATTCTTTTTCACCGAAAACAGCAGCGAAATCATATAAGATTTCAAGGGTGAGCTTATAGAGCTTCATATCCTCGTCAGCTGCCTTTTTGTTACCTCTTGCAAGGTTGTCAGAGCAGCTTTTTCTTACCTTATCCGTAATGCTTGAATTCTTTAAGAAGTCTATTGTTGCTTCACACATTTCCTTAACGTTTGAAGAAGCATCAAGCATAGCGAAATAGCGAATAAGCAGAGGGGTAATGCGCTCTTTTACGGAGTTTGCCGTAAGCAGTATTTTTTCGCCTCTCGGTGTCATTCTTGATGAGAAACCGTCAGGGTTCATCGTCCATTTTTCACCAAGAAACTTTTTGCCATTTATATTCCAGGTACTTACATAATCCTCGAAAATATCTACGTCAAAGGAATCAATATCGCAATATCCCGATTTAAGATGAGCAATAACGTTTTCGTTCCGCCAATTACTTTCTTTAATTTTAAGAGCACTGAAAATGTACTGTGTAAGCGGTTTCACCATAAGGTCAGTTTTTTCACTCATAAAATAGGGAATATCATACTTATCCAAAGCTACGTCGATAATGCCTCGGTATTTTTCGATATCACGAAGGATAATTGCTATTTCATTGTATCTAAGACCGCCTTTTACCGCCTTGCGTATTTCACTTGCTACAATTTCCGACTCAGAGTACGGCGTATCACAAAGATAGGTTGATATATCGCAAGGAGCATTCTCGTCAAAAGCAGGGGCTTCAAAATTCCAAATATTATTTTGAAGATACAGCAATGAGGGAGATGTTGTTTTAAGATTTTGGTGCAAGAATTGCTCGTCATAATCCTTTTTATCAAGTCTTCTTTGTAATGATGATACGGTATCTCTTATGCTGTCAAGATGAATTGAATTATCCTTTGGAGTAGGAAGGGGAAGCGTTATGTACGTTTCCTCGCAAAGCTCATTGATTTTTGCAATAAATTCAAATTCCTGTTTTGTAAATCCTGCAAACGAATCGATATAAACGTTTGCGCCATCAAAAAAGTCTTTTCCGTTAAGAATTTCTATTGATTTGGAAATATCGTCGGTACTGTCTGAAAAATACTCATTAAGCTGACCTGTATATGCAGAATAAATTAAAGAAATATCACGCAGCTTTTTGTAAAGGGCAGAAGTGTCGTCAAGCTTTGAGCAAGTGGCATCTAACTTTTCGGGGGATACGCAATATGCTTTAAGCTCTTGTGTAGCGGATAACATTTTTTGAGTGAGTGAAAAGTCAGAAACGTCACTTGCACGGTATTCTTCAAGCATAGGGGATAATTCACGCAACGTGTTCCACATAATAAGGGATTTTATCGGTTTTGTCGCAAAATTATAGGAAATACCGCCATAGGTTCTGAAAATTCTGTTACAAAGACGTGAAAAGTTCAGCACCTCAACGTTTAACTGTGCAGATGCAGGAAAGAGAGAAACTATTTTTCGTTCAAATGCAACCGTTTCTTGCTCGGGAACAATAAAAAATGCTTTTTTTCCTTGATTTATATCGCTTTCAAGATATTTCAGAAGCACTGTTGTTTTTCCCGAACCGATTGGACCGTAAATAAAATGCATCATAATTATTCATCCTTTCCTTCAAGTATATTGAGATTTCGTTTTACCGTATTTTTTCCTCTCCACGAATAAGCACGGGAGACAAACTCTTCTTCACTCATATTATCAATCATAGCACTGCTCAAAAATGACGTGCGATTTTCTTTGAAAAAGTCAACATTTGAATATATAGTAGCGTTTTTTATTGCTGTCTCCGTATAAGGACAAACATTTTGACATATATCGCAGCCCCAGGCACATCCGTACTTTTTAATCAGTGTACGCTCATCATCAGACAGCTCGCCCTTTTTTTGTGTTATTGACGAAAGACATTTTGAACTATCCATATTTACAGGGCAAGCAGAGGTGCATTTGCCGCAGTCTGAGCAGTGCTGAATTTCATTTGCTGAATGGGGGAGCAGGGCATCGGTAATAATCTCTCCGATAAAAACATAAGAAGAATACTTTTTTGTAATCAACAAATGGTTTTTTCCAATCATACCAAGAGAAGCTTTTGCAGCTGCCTCTGTTTCGTTTATTGGGGAATGATCTGTAAAACCCGCAAACTTATTGTTTGGATACTTTTCTTGAAGTACATTTATCAGCTTCTCAAAAAGAGAAGTAAAAAACAGATGGTAATCTTTAGAAACTGCGTAGGATGAAATATTTTTATACTCATTATTTTCGCTTGTATAATATGGAACGGCAAAAATAATAACCGAGCCCGAAGATATTCCTTTTTTTTCTAAAAGATAAGGGCGAGTTATTTTGCAATCATCAAGAGAAATGCAGGAAACAAGATCTATATTCAATTTCAGTAATTCTGATTTTACAAAGTCAAGCATAACAATCCCCCTAAACGCTGTGGTAATAAAATTATAGCTTAAAATAAGGCATTTTTCAAGTGGTTTCGGCAAAATTTTTTAATATTTTTTTATTAATAAAAAAATATTAAAATTTATATATATAAATAACAAGGCATTTTTTGTTCAAAAATCGTTCATAATTTTGGTATAAAATGAAGGTTAATCTTCTAAAATTTGGAGAATTTATGACTAAGACTGATATTCTGATATGCCCGGTGTGCAAGAATGCTCTTCACAAAGAGGAAAAAAGTTATTTTTGCAACGGTGAAAAAAAACACTGCTTCGATATTTCATCGACAGGACACGTGAACCTTTGTCCCGGTAAAGCTACTGGCGGCGATGATAAGAAGGCGGTGCGTTCAAGAACTGAATTTTTGAATCTTGGATATTATCAACCGATTTCCGACAAGATTTGCGATATACTTTCTAAGCTGAATAGCGAGAGCGCTATTGTTGATGCCGGATGCGGTGAGGGTTATTATACCAACCGTGTTGCGCAGTCAACGGGAGCTAAGATTTACGGGTTTGATTTATCCAAAGAAGCTATAATCTTAGCATCCAAAAGCGCCAAGAAACGGGGAATTTCAAATGCTGTTTTTGCGGTTGGAGGGATATATGATCTACCCGTGGCTTCGGAGAGCGCAGATGCAATTACGAACATATTTGCCCCCTGTGCAGACGAAGAGTTTTACCGTGTGTTGAAGACCGGTGGTTTACTTGTGGTCGTTACTGCGGGAAAGAATCATCTTTACGGCTTGAAAAAGGCGGTTTATGATACGGTATATCTTAACGAGGAGCGTGCGGATATGCCTAAAAATATGACGTTTATTGAAAAGCATAACGTTTCATATTCCATCACAATTAATGATCAGGATGCGATAAGGAATTTGTTTGCTATGACTCCTTACAGTTATCGTACAAGCGAAAGGGATATGAATAAATTGATGTCCTTGACGTCACTTGAAACGGTTGTTGAGGTTGATATTTTTGTTTATAGAAAGGACGTGCAAAAATGAGAATATCTCTTTGTGTACCAATGTACAACGAAAGCTCCATAATCGCAGACACTGCCAGGGAGCTTGATAAATATATGAGTGAGCATTTCTCTGACGATTATGAAATAATCTTTGCTGATGACGGAAGCCGTGACGGTTCTGCCGATATCGTAAAGAGTCTTGGATTGAAAAACGTTAAGGTCGTCGGTTATCCGAATAATCAGGGAAAGGGATGTGCCGTAAGACACGGAATACTTACATCTTGCGGTGATATAGTAATCTTTACTGATGCCGATCTTGCATACGGTGTTGACGTAATAGAAGAGGGAGTGCGTGTTCTTGATGAAAAAGAGTACGACATAGTAGTCGCTTCACGTGCTAAGCATAGTGAGGGCTATGAAGGATATACTCCCATCAGAAAATTGGCATCAAAGACGTATATTAAGGTTCTGAATCTTTTTGGAGGAATCAAAATTTCGGATGCACAGTGCGGATTTAAGGCATTTGACGGAGAAAAGGGAAGAAAAATATTCTCGCTCTGTAAAACAAATAATTTTGCATTTGACCTTGAAGTGATTTTGTGGGCACAGAAGATGAAATTTAAGATTTATGAAATGCCTGCAAAAATCATTAATCACAGAGAGTCTAAGGTCAACGTGTTAAAGGATGCATTCAGAATGCTTAAAGAAATTTCTGTCATAAAAAGAAATATAAGGAAATCAAACACTTAAAATTCGACTTTTTATATTAAATACAATAAAATATTTCAATTTAGCTCTTGCAATTTTTATTGCGGTGTGGTAAGATTATCTTATCAATACAAATATTACTATATACGGAGGCGCGTATGAATTTTCAATGGTTACTCTTGGCATTCTTTTTGGTAGCGATCATATCAAATATTGCCAAGGCAATGCGCAACCCAATGCTTAAGAACTTTTTGCGTCTTATCAGCATACTCGTTGCTTTTGTAATTACATTTATTTTGCAGGTGTGCGGAGTGTTCCAGCACGCAGTTTCAGCTTTGGTAAAAGGACTTGAAATTGCCTCAAAGGTACCTGATTTTGAAGGCCCCATAGCAAACGCAATCGACTTTGCGCTGCCATTTTGCACAACCTTCTTATCTCCCTTGATTTTTACGTTGGCATTTGGAATACTCTACTTTGTTTTGAGAGTGATTCACGTAAATATCATTTACAGCTTCATTGCTAAGAGACAGCGCAAAAAAGAAATCAAAGAATTAAAGCTTGCTCTTAAAGAAGAAAAGATGAGAATGAAAAAAGCCATTACCGATAACGAAGTAAGATTCTTATCGGCAATGGAAGATCTGTCCATCGATCATCCCGAAATTAATACCTATGAGTACGATGCTCTTGATGAAGAGGAAATTGACAGAATGGTTGAAGACAGAATCAGAGCAGAGAAAAAGAAGAAAAAGAAGACCGGCTTCTTCAAAGAAAGCAGAGAGCGTAAGGCACTCTCCATCGTTTGCGGTGTGGTTTGCGGCTTCCTTCTTTTTGGAATTTCCTGGATGGGATTCTTCTATACAATGGACGTACTTGATGACGTTACCGTTGGTATTAAGGATACAAACGCGGAAGATACAAAGATATATCAGATTGTTGATATGTTGGACAAGCACGTGGTAGATCCTTATCACGATAGCTTCGTTTATGAGCTTTATGACAGTATGGCAATCATTGATTTGATGAATTATACTGTAAGAGCAGGCGGTAAGATTGAAGTGAACGGTGAAGCTGTGTATGCTGACGACGTTATGAGAGATCATATGATGCGTTCAGTAAGACTTGCGTGCGAGATAACCTCTGCAAAGTCGGATCAGTCACATATCGGTGAGGATATATCTGCAATTACCCAGGATCCGATGACAGTATCGCTTATGGCGGATTTCCTTGTAGTGCTTATTGAAAAAGTTGATACGCCCGATCCTAATTCCGATAATTTTATAGATCCTTTGCTTGCAACGATTCTTGAAAATTATAAAGCAGAAAACGGAAAAGAGCTTATCGTTCAGGACTTGGTTGCTCTTTCAGATATAGTTGTAATTGCAGCAGAAAACAAATTGTTGGCAAAGGTAATTGCTGACACAAGCGACCTTGGTGCTTTGCTTGAAGACCAGGAAATGATCAAAGAAATGGTGGGCGCAATGTCAGGTCTTTCGGCTTACGGTCCCACTATGGAAACTGCTTTCACGCTCGGTGTGGATATGATTGGTCCCGTTCTTATGCCCCTTGATAATGCAGAGGGTTATCAGAGATTCGTTGATAATCTTGTAAATGCATCGGGTGATGTAACAGCCATCTCCGATGAAGATCTTGCAAAGCTGAACGCTCTTATGGTTGATGCATCATCTACAGGAAACGTGTTGTCATATTTGCGTGAGCCCCTTGATTATATATTCGACGTAATCAAACCCGAAGCACTTGAAATTAAAGATAGAATTGAAGAAAATGCCAATGAAATCGTTAGCATAACCGAACAGCTTACTACTCCCGGACTTACAGATGAGCAAATTCAGGATTTGACGGATGCTCTTAATCTTCTTAAAGATGAAGAAATAGCACTTGCAGATCAGGAAAAGGCATTGTTTGATTTGGCAACCGATTATCTTGATATTTTCCAGCAGAGAGCAACTTCACTTTCTCCGTTCATAACGTACTTTATGAACTGGAACGGTGTTCAAAAGCCCTTTATGCTTGCAGATGAAGATTTGACCTCGGCTTGCTTGGCAATAAAGGTTGGCGATACAACTTACGTTTGTGCTACAGATGCTTTGACAATCGAAACTCTTGTTGACCTTATTGGCGAAGATATGGAATTCGGCGATTTGACCGGAGGTATAACCGATGGTGAAGGCGGCGAAGGCGGCGAAGGCGGCGAAGGAAGTGAGGAAGATGATTTCGATAAGATTCTTAATCTTACAGTTGATGACTATCTCAACCGGATTCCCGAAAAGTTCAGAGATTTGCTTTCAAGTCTTGAAATAACAAGCGATTCTTCTTCTATGCAGGGCAGAGTTTCTGAATTAACAGACCTTGTTAACTATCTTATAGTAAGCGCAATCAAGCAGAAGAATCAGCCCGATGCTGCTGCTATAGATAATGCTTGGCTCTATGCTGTATTGTCATCTTACAATACAGTGGAAAATGTACCCGCAAATTGCGTTGATTTGGCAGATAGAATCGTTCTTGCTAAGGATACCCCCGAAATTTTTGAATATAAGGGCGTAACCGTTGCAAAGATGAAGGCAGGTATGGACTTTGGCGAAGATTGGGATGCAGATGCTAAGGAAAATGACAGCGAAAAACTCGTTGAAATCATTTACTCGCTTATGGGTCTTATGGATAGTATGAAGCAAGAAGAAGCAGAAACTATGAATGATCTCACAGACGGAACAGAAGGTGTTGATAATGCAGAGATTGAAAAGCTTCTTGGACTTTTGAAATCCCTTGGTGCCGTAATGGATAAGATGGCAGAAACTCATTGTCTTAAAGGCGTTCCTCCCGTTATGATCGAGGGCGTATTGAAGCACGAAATGCTCAGTATGGCTATGACTCCTGCAATGCTTTACGGAGACGATGGATATATGTCAAGAATTGAATCAGGTGAGCTTTCTTACGAAGAATTTATGGAAGAGCTTGCTGATATGGTAACAGGCATACTTGAAAAGATGAATAACAAGGAGGGAGAAACAGTATGATTAACTTATTAATTAGAATTCTTTCTTTGATAATTTGTGTGGGATTGCTTGTTGGAGGTGCAATTCTTTCCTATAATGCTACTATGGAAAATGACGAGTTTATGTCCGATTTGGATGATATCTCCGAGGCACATTGGATAGCAGGAATTGAAGATGCTGCAGGACAGGAGCAAATTCCTGATGACGGCGGTCAGTTAACTGAATAAATAAAACAAAAAAGAACCGAGAAAATTTTCTCGGTTCTTTCTTATTTTATATTTTTATACTGTCAATACTTCTTAACCACTCTTCACTTGATGCATCACTCGGCATTTTAAGATCTCCTCTGGGAGAAAGCCCAACACCGAACACCTTTGGTCCGTCGGGCATTGACGAACGCTTGAACTGTTGAGAGAAGAATCTTTTAACAAAGGTTTTTAAGCAGAATATGAGAGTTTTGTTGTCATATTTATCGCCAAATGCTATTTGAGCCACTCTGAAAAGCTTTTCGGGAGAGTAGTGATGAGTGAGCATATTATAAAGATAGAAGTCGTGAAGCTCATATGGACCCACGATATCCTCCGTAATTTGCGCAATTTCACCGTTTTCAGCGGGAATAAGCTCAGGACTGATCGGTGTATTGATAATATCTTGAATAGTATCGAAAATCAACGGATTTTCATCAGCATAGAGTTTAAGTATGGACGCAATAAGCGTTTTGGGTACCCCTGCATTGAGAGCATACATAGAGGTGAGATCGCCACCGTACGTAGTGAATCCGAGTGCAAGCTCTGAAAGGTCACCCGTGCCGATAACAAGACCGTTTTCAGCATTAGCGATATCCATAAGTATTTGCGCGCGTTCTCTTGCCTGGGCATTCTCGTAAACGGTATCGTGAACGTTGAGAGGATGTCCGATGCTGGAGAGATGAAGCGCAATAGCTTCGCAAATATCTATCTCACGAAGCTCAACGTCAAGCGCTTTTGCAAGTGAGACAGCATTCAGCTTTGTTCTTTCACTCGTCGCAAAGCAGGGTATTGTAACTGCGATAATATTGTGAATATCTTTGCCCATAACGTTAAAGGCATAAACGGTTGAAAGGAGGGCAAGAGCGCTGTCAAGCCCGCCTGATACTCCCACGATGCATTTTTCAGCACCTGAGGCAGCCATTCTTTGCTTCAATCCATAAGCTTGTATTGAACGAACAGTATTAATACTTCTTCTGAGCTTGTCCTTGTCGTTTGGAACGAAAGGATGGGGATCAATATAGCGGGATATTTTTGTTTCTTCAATCTTAAAATCAAAGGGAACGTTTACGATATTTTTATGAATGTTTGTAGCAACCGTATTTCTTCTTCTACGTTCGAGAGAGAGCTTTTCAAGGTCAACGTCAGCAATTATGAATTTGCCTTTTGAGTAATCAAAAGGAACTCTTTCAGCAATAATAGAGCCGTTTTCTGCAATAATGCTGTGACCTGAGCATACCATATCGGTGGTTGATTCGCCCTCACCGCAGTTGGCGTAAATGTATGCCGAAACTGTTTTTGCTGACTGTGAAGAAACGAGTATTCTGCGATATTCATCCTTAGCTACTACCTCATTGGATGCGGAAAGATTGGCAAGTAGAGTAGCTCCTGCAAGAGAGAGCATATTTGAAGGAGGAGTATTTACCCAAATGTCCTCACATATCTCAACTCCCACTTTAAGCAATGGCATACTGTTACAGGTGAAAAGAATATTTCTTCCAAACGGAACTGTTTTTCCGTTGAAATGAAAGTCAAAATTCTCATCGGGACAGGGAACAAAATATCTGCCCTCGTAAAACTCACCGTAGGTGGGAAGATTACTCTTTGCAACAACGCCAAGCAGCTCACCGCCCTTAACAACAGCGGCACAGTTATATATTTTATTTTCGTAAAACATAGGAAGGCCAACAATGCTCAGCATATCGTATTCTTTCGTTTGCTCGATATATTTCACAAGCGCTTTATGGGAGCTGTCAAGCAACACGTTTGAGAAGAACATATCGGCGCAGGAATACGACGTTATGCAGAGCTCAGGAAAAACGAGCACCTTGATGTGCTGATCGTTTGCTTCCTTAGCTATACTTATTAATTCGTTAACGTTATAGGTGCAGTCGGCAACTTTAATTTGGGGAGTCGCGCATGCAACCTTCAAAAAACCGTGTTTCATGGGATTTATATCCTTTCAAAAGTATATCACCATATATTATAAATAAAATTTGTCAAAATTACAATAGATTTTCAAAAAAAGTAGAAAATAATAAAAAAATGTTGCTGAAATTATTGAAGAAAAGACCGAAATGTAGTATAATATTAGAGTAGAAATTTGAAAGGACAAAAATGATGGTACATCTTATTATAGTCAGACACGGAAACAGCATTGGCAATTTCAAAAGAATATTTATCGGTCAAACCGATTGGGGACTCTCTGAGCTTGGAGAGGAGCAAGTAAAAAGAACAACGGAATACTTAAAGCAATTTCATATAGATAAGATTTATTCGAGCGATCTTTGCAGAGCATATAATACGGTTTTACCTACTGCAAAGCGACTCGGACTTGAAATTCAAAAAAGGGAAGGACTGCGTGAAATTTATGCGGGTGAGTGGGAGCAAAAGACTTTTATTCAGCTTGCAGAAGAATTTCCTGAAACATATTGGACATTCCAAAACGATATTGGAAACGCACATCCCGACGGTGGAGAAAAAATATCTGACGTCTTTGATCGCATAAAGAAAACGATTGAAGAAATACTTGCCGAGAATGACGGAAAAACCGTTCTTATAGGCACTCACGCAACGGTTATCCGTGTAATGAATTGCTTGTGGCACGGGGACGGACTTGACAATTTGCAGCATTATGATTGGGTGTCAAACGCAGCGGTTTGCCACGTTGATTACGAAAACGGAAAGTATAATGTTATAGAATACGGTCATGATGATCATCTTGAAGGGATAATCACACATGTTGGAGTAAAAAAGCAAGATTAATAGAATAAAAACGTCGGCTTTTCTTTGTGCAATTTTCACAAAATAAATGAAAAGTCGATATTTTTTATATAAACTATTTACAAATATGAATAAGTGTGATATAATTATAACAGAAAGAGGAAGCTCTTTCTGTTAAATACAATTCGAAAGGAATGATACGATGAAGATTACTATTGTTGGCAGACAGATGAACGTTTGGGATTCAACCAAAGAAATGGCTGAAAAGAAACTTGAAAAACTGGACAAATATTTTGGTTCAGAGGCCTCCGCAACAGTAACGTTCAGTTGTAAACGTGAACGTGATAACGTTGAAATCACGATTCACGGTGCAAACACAATCTTTCGTGCTGAGGTTGATGACATCAGCTTCCAGAACGCAATGGACCGTTGCGTTGAGGCGATTGACCGTCAGATAAGAAAGAACAAGACTCGTCTTGAAAAGAGATCCAAAGAAGGAGAATTTTACTTCCCCGATTTTGGAGAGGTGCTTGATGAAGATCCGGAATTCATCGTCAGAACAAAAGAGTTCGAGCTCTTCCCAATGAGTGTTGAGGAAGCAATTATGCAGATGAACCTTATCGGACATCAATTCTTCGTTTTCTTCAATGACGAAACAGGCAATGTTTCAGTTGTTTACACAAGAAAAGACGGCACATACGGACTTATTAATCCGATAATCTATAAATAAGATTAAGAAAATCGCAACAGAACAAATTTCCCCCACCGCTTTTGCGGTGGGGTTTTCTTGTAAAAAAATTCCTGTAACCGATTGACTAATTTTCTAAACTGTGATATAATAATAAAGTTATATTTTGAGAAAGGGGATAGTAAAATGGACAAGTACAAAAAGCTATTATCAAACACATTAATTATATCTATCGGTACGTTTTCATCAAAGCTGTTAGTCTATTTTTTAATGCCTCTTTATACGGCTATTTTGTCGGCAGAGCAATACGGTACAGCGGATCTTATCACCAATGCGGCAAACCTTTTGATTCCGTTTTGCTGTATAGGAATTACACACGGAGTTTTTCGTTTTGCGGCAGATGAGGATGAGAACAATAAGGTAGTTTTGTCGTCTGGTATAAGCGTGCTGCTTGCTTCAAGTGCAATTTTCATTTTGCTCTCACCTCTGATTTCACTTATTCCTTCGTTCAACGATTATGCTTGGCTGATAGTGTTCTACGTTCTCAGCTCCAATTTCCATACGCTTTGTAAAGAATATATAAGAGCAAGGGGAAGAATGAAGCTGTATGCTGTTCAAAGTATTCTTGGTACAGCGCTAACTATTGCATTCAATCTTTTGTTCCTGATACCGATGAAGCTCGGGCTTGTGGGCTATGTTCTTTCGGTTGCGGTTGCCGATGCGGTAGGTACTTTGTTCTTGGTTATTTACGCAAAAATATACAAGGATTTTTCCTTCAAATCCGTTTCAAAAAGTAAAATAAAAGAAATGCTTAAATACAGTCTGCCAATGATGCCAACAACGGTTATTTGGTGGATTACAAACGTTTCCGACAGATTTATGGTTTCATATATTTGCGATTTTGCAGCAAACGGACTCTATTCTGCGGCATATAAAATCCCGACGGTTATTGCTCTTGTAGCAGGCGTTTTCAATGAGGCGTGGCAGATATCTGCAATTTCCGAGTCGAAGGACAAAGAGGAAGCAAGTAGATTCTTTTCTGAGGTATTTGAAAGATATCAGGCAATTTTGTTTCTCGGATGCTCGTTCTTGATTCCGTTTACTCCATTGGCAACGAGAATATTGCTTGATAGCTCATATTTCAGTGCGTGGACGTTTATGCCGGTACTGTTGATTGCAACTGTATTTTCGTCACTTGTAACGTTCATTGGAACAATATATACGGTTAAAAAGAGAACAACCATGTCACTTGTAACCGCAGCCGCAGGCGCAGGGATTAATATTATTCTTAATTTGGCTCTGATTCCCGAAATAGGCGCACAGGGGGCGGGAATTGCCACGGCTTTAAGCTATTTTGCGGTGTTTGTATTAAGGGCAATTCACTCAAAATCATTTATGCCGTTTGATCTTAAATCAGGTAAGCTTGTTTTGAATACCTTGTTTGTTGTGATTCAGGTATTCTTTATGATATTTGATTTGCCATACAATATCGTTGTGCAAATTGCACTTGTTTTCGCAGTGTGTATTATCAATGCAAATTCAATAATATCAATTTTGAAAAAAGTGTTGAAAAAAATTATAAAAAATTGAAAAAACACTTGCATTTTAGAAAAAGTTGTGATATAATACACGATGTATGTGTATGTCACATAGATTATAGGGAATAGTCCGCTGCGACGCTCTGCATGAATATTCCGATTATTAAGGAGGGCCAAACAAATGGATTTGATCAAGGCTTTTACAAACGAGCAGCTTAAAAAGGAACTCCCCGAGGTCAACGTTGGTGATACAATTCGTGTACACAACAAGATCAAAGAGGGAACACGTGAAAGAGTTCAGCTTTTCGAAGGTACAGTTATCGCTAAACACGGCGGCGGTATCTCTGAAACATTCACAGTAAGAAGAGTAGCATATGGCGTAGGTGTTGAAAAGACATTCCCCATTCACTCTCCTAACGTTGAAAAGGTTGACGTTATCAGACACGGTAAAGTTAGACGTGCAAAACTCTACTATCTTCGTGATAGAGTTGGTAAAGCGTCCAAGGTTAAGGAAAGAATCTAATTACAACTTAACAAAAATAGAGAGTGCTTCAGCACTCTTTATTTTTTTATAAAAGTACTTGAAAAAACGATAAAACTGCGATATAATAACAAATGCAACCAAAAGTTGCACGTTTTTTGTAATTTGAAAACTAAAATGTATGGTCAGAATCTGCATTTTTTGATATAATCAGGCCATAAACTCAAATGAAAAGGAGAAAATCTATGACACTTGAAACTGCTAATAGATTGTATGAATTAAGAAAAAAGCATAACCTGTCACAAGAGGAGCTGGCGGAGAAGCTCGGCGTATCACGTCAGGCAGTATCTAAATGGGAAAGAAGTGAAGCATCTCCCGATACTGATAACCTTATAGCTCTTGCAAAGATATATAATCTTTCTCTTGATGAGTTGATTTACGGCGAAGACGAAGAAAAGAGCAATCAAGAAGAATCAAAACAAGAATTTGAAGAAGCATCTTCAACTGAAAGTTCTCAAAACGAAGAGAATCTTTACATAAATATCGAGGATGGTGACGAAAAAGTAAAGATCAGTCATGATGGCATAGTAGTAGAAGAGAAGAATGGCAACACAGTCAAAATTAATGTGAACGGTAAGCTGATGGAAAAGGTCTTTAAGAAAATTGAGGATAAAATAGACGAATGTGATGAATACGACGATGACCCTGATATAGAAACCGTATATGTGAAAGAAGAAGGAAACTGGCATATAAAAGTGACAAAACCGGCAAAGAACAGAAAATTCTGGCTTGAAATTCCATATCCTGTTATTTGTGTTATTGCTTACCTTTTGTTCGGATTTATGGATATTTGCGGTGGATGGGGGATGTCTTGGATAATCTTCGTAACAATACCTGTTTATTACTCATTTGTTGAAGCAATTTACAAGAAGAGATTTGAGGAGTTTGCATATCCTGTATTTGCTGCTTGTATTTATTTGTATCTTGGTATGTATCACGGCAATTGGCATCCCTCCTGGCTTATCTTTTTGACGATTCCCATTTACTATTGCATAGCTTCTGCACTTGACAAAATGATAAAAAATAGAAAATAATGCCAAAATAATTAAAATTTGTTCAAAAGCACCGAAAATCATCGGTGCTTTTTGTCTATAATATTAATATATACGTGATTGACTTTTTTTTAACTAAATGTTATAATATTGAGAGGGAAATATTAGATATTTCTTATTCTGAGAAAGGAGAAGAATTTTGAATAATACAAAGAATAACTTTGGTTTTACACACAAAAGCGGAATATTGATGCCACTCAGCTCTTTACCTGCAAAATACGGTATTGGTGATTTTGGCAAATGTGCTTTTGACTTTGTTGATTTCTTAAGCGAGACAGCTCAAAAGTGTTGGCAGGTTTTACCTCTCAACCCAACGTCTTACGGTGATAGTCCTTATCAATCACCCGCTGCGTGCGCAGGCAATCCTTATTTTATAGCTCCCGAGCTTCTTTATAAGCAGGGCTTGCTTACAAAGGAAGAGCTTGATTCTTATGAGCACGAGCAGGGCAAGGTGGACTACGGTTGGCTTTTCAACACCCGTTACGATATGCTTCGTAAGGCGTATGCAAGATTTGTTCCCAATGCCGAGTATGAGGCATTTTGCGAAAAGTCTGCTTATTGGCTTGAAGACTATGCACTCTTTATGGCACTGAAAGTTCACTATAACTATTGTCAGTGGACTCTTTGGAGTGATGAGCATAAGAATATTGCAACAGCACGTCAGCACAAGGGCGAGTTTGAGAGTGAGATGAATTTCTGGAAATGGATTCAATTTGAATTTATGAGAGAATGGAAGGCAGTTGTTGATTACGCTCACTCAAAGGATATTTCAATTATCGGAGATATGCCGATTTACGTTGCACACGACAGTGTTGACGTATGGAGTGCCCCTGAACAGTTCTTGCTTGACAGGAATTATAATCCTACAATAGTTGCAGGCTGTCCTCCTGACGGATTTTCAGTTGACGGTCAGCTTTGGGGTAACCCGATTTACAACTACGATCTTATGAAGGATCAGGATTATGCTTGGTGGGTAAACCGTGCAAAAGCAAATTTTGAGCTTTACGACATTATAAGAATTGATCACTTCCGTGGTTTTGCAAGTTATTATGCAATTCCCGCACATCACGATACTGCAAGATACGGCACTTGGGAAATCGGCCCTCGCATTGCTTTGTTTGAAGCAATTGATAAGGCATTGCCCGATTCTAAGATAATTGCAGAGGACTTGGGACTTATCACAGAGGACGTTATTGAGCTTCTTGAACAAACCGGCTTCCCGGGAATGAAGATGCTCCATTTTGCGTTCTATGATGAGGAGAGCGAGTATCTTCCAAGAAATTATCCGAATCCCAACTGTATTGTTTACTCTGCATCACATGACAGTGATTGCACTGCAACGTGGTATGAGAATCTTGAAGGCGAAGCGCTTGAAAGATTCGAAAAAGAATGTCCAAGAAGAGAAGATCAGAATCCAATCGAAGCGCTTATCGAATTTGCAATGACAAGCCCTGCAAATCTTGCAATGGTTCCGCTTCAGGATTATCTTGAGCTTCCTAACAGCTTGGGAAGAATTAATACGCCTGCTGTTGCCGAGGGCAACTGGACGTACCGTGCAACTCCCGATTACGCAAGCGCCGAGCTTATAAAGAAGATTCTCGACGTTACGGTAAGAACGGGCCGTGCAAACAAATAATAGTCAATAACAAAATTTTAATAAAAAAACGAAAGGAATTTGTTATGAAAAAATCATTAATCAAACGTATGTCCCTTGTATTATTGATCTGTATGTTGTTCAGTATGCTTGGAACATCCTGTTTCTTTGGCGAAGAAGATGCCCCCGTAGGTAACGGCGAGGACATAATCGAGCCTCTTGAAAAACCGGAAGATACTTCGGGTGTTGTTGACACCGGCGGTATCCAGGGTACATATCAGCCCCCCGAAGGTGAGTATGATATCGAAACTCCCGAAGGATTCAATAAGGTTACATTCTACTGGGTTAACCCTATGTTCTCCTCTTGGGCAGACTACGAAACATGCGACATCTGGATCTGGTATGACGATGTAGATGGTAAGGGTTACTTGATGGAACAGTGCTCTTATGGTGCAAAGGTTGTTATCAACGTACCCGACACAGTTACTGAGGTTGGCTTTATCGTTCGTAAAGACTGCTCCGAGCCCGGTGGATCAAGCTGGGGTTCTGCATCTAAGGACGGTGGCGACGACCGTTTCGCAATTATTACAGGAAAAGAAACATACATTTTCCTTAAAAACGGCGATACTAATCAATACGCAAGTGATGATGGAGTGAAGTTAGTGCAAATCAAGAAATTTAACGTTGCTGGAATGAAAGACTTCCACACAATCAAGTATAATATTACTCCTGCTAAGAAGCTTGAAAACTATCAGCAGATTAGTGTATGGGAAGGCGACAAGCAGCTCACAGTTGTAAGAGTAAACACTATGGGTAAGTCCACTTCACAGGGTATGATCACTGTTGAAGAAAAGCTTGAGCTTAATAAGATCTACGAAGTAAGAATCGAAGGATTTGGTTCTCTTAACGTAGTTCCTATGGAAATTTTCGATACTGATGAGTTCAAAGCGATGTACAACTATGACGGAAACGATCTTGGTTCATACATCAATGAAAACGGTACAACATTTAAGGTATGGGCTCCCACAGCTTCTAAGGTAGTTCTTAACCTTTATGAAAGCGGCCACGAAGGCGAATCCTTCAAAGATATCGAAATGACACTTGGTGAAAAGGGTGTTTGGTCACACACTGAGGCAGATATCGGTCACGGCACATACTACACATACACCGTAACAACAGCTGCAGGCACAGAAAAGGCAACCGACCCCTACGGCAGAGCAGCAGGTCTTAACGGTAACAGATCAATGGTAGTTGATCTTGCCCGCACCAACCCCGCAGGTTGGACAACTGAAAACTTCGACCCCTCAAAGGGCGGAACAGTTAACTTTGACAGCTATTCAGACGCATTTATTTGGGAAGTTCATGTTCGTGATTTCTCTAATCTTATTGATGCATCTAATTATAAGGGTAAATACCTTGCATTCACAGAAAGAGGTCTTGTAAACGAGTTCAATCAGCCCGTTGGTGTTGATTACCTCGTAAATCTTGGTGTAACACACGTTCACCTTCTTCCTGTTTACGACTATGCAACAGTTAAAGAAGAAGATCCCGATAGTGGATTCAACTGGGGTTATGACCCTAAGAACTATAACGTTCCCGAAGGTAGCTACAGTACAGATCCTACAAAGGGTGAAGTAAGAATCGAAGAGTACAAACAGATGGTTCAGGCACTTCACGAAGCAGGAATCGGCGTTATTATGGACGTTGTTTACAACCATACATTCAGCGCAACAGACAGCAGCTTCCACAGAATAGTTCCTTATTACTATTATAGATACCAATCTAACGGTACAAACACTAACGCATCCGGTTGTGGTAACGATACAGCTTCTGAACGTTATATGATGCGTAAGTTCATCGTTGACAGTGTAACATACTGGATTAACGAATACAATATCGACGGCTTCCGTTTTGACCTTATGGGTCTTCACGACGTTGAAACAATGAAACAGGTTGAAGCAGCAGTACACGCAGTTAACCCCAATGCAATCATTTACGGTGAAGGCTGGACAATGGGTAGCACAACTGACGGTAGTGCACAGGCAAACCAGACAAATATTTCTCAGATTAAACCCACAAACAATGCTATCGGTTCCGTAGCAGTATTTAACGACAATATGAGAAACGGTCTTAAGGGTAACAGCGGATTTGGTACAATCACTTCCGGTATCCTTAACGGTAGCGCTAATGCTGACAATATGAATAAAGTATTGTTCAGTATTATGGGCGGTATGACAAGCGGTCAGTCTTGGAGAGTAGAGAATTCAATGGTTATTAACTATATGAGTGCTCACGATAACCTCGCTCTTTGGGACCAGCTCACATTGACAATGGGCGGCACAACAGCTGCTAAGGCAAGAGCAAACCGTCTTGGCGCAGCAATCCTCTTTGTTTCAAAGGGTACTCCTTTTGTACAGGCGGGTGAAGAAATGCTCAGAACAAAGCCCTTCTATGATAAGGAAGGTAACCTTGTTCCCGGCGAATATGATGAAAACAGTTACAGCTCTTGTGACGAAACAAACAACCTTAAGTGGAACACACTTACAGGCAAATCGGAAGAATCCAAGATGGTAGCATACTATGCAGGTCTTGTTGAAATGAGAAAAGCTTACTCAATCTTCTCCGATGTTGAAACAAATATTCAGGCATCTAATCTCGGCAGTTGCGGATACACTCTTTCCTATAAGCTCGGTGATCAGCAGGCAGTTGTTCTTTTCAACGCTTCGGGCAGCGCTGTTAACTACACGTTGAACGGCACTTGGAAGCTTGTTGGTACAATTGATCAGGCAGGTTCTGACGTAATTGCAACACACAATGGCGGTAACGTATCTGTTCCTGCAGGCGGTATCCTCATTTACGTTAAATAATTAGCCTATTGACTCGTTTTAATAAATGTTAATAAGGAGAATAATATGAAAAGAACAATTAAATTATTATCTCTTTTCTTGGTCCTTGTTTTCTCATTGTCAGTATTGACAGCTTGTGATTTTTTCTCCAACTTGCCATTCTTTGGTGGTGAAGATTCACAGGAACCCGCATCCGGCGGCAAAACCTACGTAACAATTCAGTGGGTTTGGGGACAAAAAGTATTAAGAGAAGAAACAGTTGAAAAGGGAACAAAGCTCACTGAGTGGACTCCCGAAATTGAAGGTAGAGAATTCCAGTCTTGGTATGAAAGACCTTACATTAAGAAATTTGATTTTAATAAACCCGTAACAAAGAGCATGATGATTTATGCTTCTTTCACCGGTGGTTCTGAAGGAAATGGTCCTACAGAATTTGAAATGCCCGACTGGTACCTTATCGGTGCAGGTAAGGGTGACCTCAGCAAATGTAACAACTGGACACACGAAGCAGCAGCTGCAAATCTTGGTTTGTATGCAGGTGAAGACGGTATTTACAGAGTTACATTGAACTTGTATGAGGGCGACCAATTCAAGATGACTAATAATCTTGGTTGGGATAACGAAAAGGCTATCGATAAGATGGCAGGATTTGCAAACGGCTCTGTTACAGATGAAAACGGAACAGTAGTATTTACAGCCGGCGAAAACAACAACTTCGTTGTTGCTGAAGGTCAGGACGGTAAGTATGAAATTTCTTACGACGCGACAGCGGACGTAATGTACTTCAAGTTTATTGAAGCACTTGAAACTCTTCCTGATGATATCCGTTTGATCGGTGATAATAACGGTTGGTCCGCAGTTTACGGCGAAGACGACTATAAGTTCACATCACCTGACGGTATTAACTGGACATACACATGGGAAGTAACATCTGCTGTAACGTTCAAGGTATATAATAATCTTTCCGGTGTTTACTATCCCGGTGGTGTAGGCAATGACCTTCATATCGATGTAGAAGGTACTTACACAATTACTTTCAATAGTAAGACAAGAAATATCGTTGTTACAGATGCAAACGGTAACAATGTTGATGTTGGATTTACAAGCGGCGGTTCAACAGGCGGCGAAGGCGGTGGCACAACAGTTACTCCTAACGCTAACCCCGTTGATAAGGTTTACGTAGTTCTTGATTCTGCTTGGAACGACGGTTCTATGATGGGTGCTTGGGTATGGCCTGGCGATACTTGGGCTGATTTTGTAGCAACTGAAGAAGAGAATGTATTCGAAGTTTCTATCCCCACAGGTGCAAATATGGTTACCTTTGTTGACTTTGAGGAAGGTACAACAGAATACAACTGGGATAATAAGAGAGTGCAGACATCTGACCTTGCAGTTCCCGATAAGTCAGACGATAAGATTTACTACCATGTTTCTAACGGAACTTGGTCCAACAGCAGTGAATCAACAGGATCCGGTTCAACAGGCGGCAACGGTCCTGCAACAACAGAAGCAATCACAGTTTACTTCCAGAATAACTGGTTGTGGACAAACGTTTCTTGTCATTATTGGGGCGAAGGCATTCAGGGAACTGAATTCCCCGGTGCACCTATGAATAAGGTTGGCGGCGCTGATGGATATGATGTATATTCTATCGAGCTTCCCGCAGGTGTAACCGGATTCCTCTTTACAGGTATAAAGAATGATGGATCAGGTGCAACAGACCAGTCTCCCGACATCTCTACGGATGGTGTTGTTTCCGGAAACGGTTGGAAGATGCTTTGGAACGGTGCAAATGCTGTTGAAGGATTCACATACGATCCCTCAGCTTGCGTTCACACCTACGTTGGCGGCGTATGCAGTCAGTGCGGTGCAACAATAGCTTATACAGTAGCAGGCTCCGCTGCTCTTTGCGGTACAGAGTGGGATACCAATAACCCAGCAAACGATATGGAATATGATGCAGAAGCAGGTGTTTATAAGAAGGTTTATACAGGCTTGGCAGCAGGTTCATACGAATTCAAGATTGTACAGGATCACTCTTGGGGTGCTAACTGGGGTGACGGCGGCCAGAATGGCGGTAACTTTATTGTTAACGTAGCTACTGATGGCAGCACACTCGTAATTACATTCGACGGAACAACAGTTTCTTACGAAGTACAGTAAGTATAATCAATAGTTTTATCCCGCGTCCTTTTGGGGCGCGGGATATTTGTTTTCATAATAATATAGAATATAGTTATATTGCCCAAAATAACGATAATCTTTTTGTTGACTTTACTTGTTGAAATATGAAGGGAATAATGATATAATTTATAGTGATAGAGTATGCTCATAATTGCATATTTTACGTAAAAAACAGCCGTATGATTTATTGCGGCAGAAGGAGTTATTTAATGTTCAATTTCAAAAAAATGCGTTCGGTTTTGTCGTTATTGCTTCTTGGCGCAATGTTTCTTTCGATTTTAGCATTGACGTCTTGTGATCTTTCCAAATTGTTTGGCAAGACAACAAAAGCAGGCCCGACAACCAAACCCAATGAAACACTTAATGATCCCGTTGCAGATCCGATCGACGATAACTATAGGACACTCTATCAGATATACGTTAGATCTTTTGCTGACAGCGACGGAGACGGTACCGGTGATATTCGAGGAATAATCCAAACGTTTGATTATCTTAATGACGGTGATATGGCAAACGGAAATGACCTTGGCGTGCAGGCAATCTGGCTTACACCCGTTTTCTATGGCAACTCAGGTCACAAATATGATGCAATAGATTTTTATACTATTGATCCAGAGTTTGGTACTGAAGAAGACTTGGTTGAGCTTGCTGAGCTTTGTGAAGAGAGAAATGTTAAGCTTATTCTTGACCTTGCTCTCAACCACACCTCCACCTCACACGAATGGTTTAAGGAATCCAAAAAAGCTCATATAAACGGACAAACCTCTAACAAATATTACAACTACTATAATTGGAGTAGTTCTTCAAAAACAGGATACACTAAAGTAAGCGGACAAAACTTGTGGTATGAAAGTCAGTTCGACGTTGGCGGCGGAAGTATGCCTGATCTTAACTATGACAATCAAGGTGTTAGACAGGAAATGCTTAATGTAGCAAAGTATTGGATGAATCTTGGCGTTGACGGCTTCCGTTTTGACGCAGTTAAGTATATTTATTTTAACGATCATACGAAATCAGCTAACTTCTATAAGTGGTATACAGACGAGCTCAGAAAAGCATATCCTGATATTTATCTTATCGGTGAGTGCTGGGATAACGAAACAAATATGCTTAAATACTATCCTTCAATGAACTGCTTCAACTTCTCAATGGCGGGTAACGGAACAATTGCATCCGTAGCAAAGGGAAGCGGAGCTGTAAGTACGTTCACTGACAATATTTCTGATTTACAGAAGAAAATAAAGGGTGTAAATCCCAACGGTATGATTTCATCATTCCTTTCTAACCACGACCAGGATAGAAGTGCAGGATTTATTGCAACTGATAACCAAAGAAAAATGGCTGCAAGCTTGTATCTTCTTACTCCCGGCACACCCGTTATTTATTACGGTGAAGAAATCGGACTCAAAGGCTCAGGTGACTCCGCAGAAGACGCAAACCGCCGTCTTCCTTTCAAATGGGGTGACATTTGGACTTGTGAAATACCCAATGGAGCTACTTATTCCATAGATCTTTGGAGTAATACGCTTGACGATCAGCGCAAGGAAGAGGACAGTCTTGTAATGCACTATGCGAAAGTGCTTAATATCCGTCACAGCTATCCCGCCATCGCACGTGGAACGTATAGCCCAATATATGGTGGCAAGCAGACCTTTGGTGGATTCTTTGTTGATTACGGAAATGATGATCTTATCATTCTTCACAATACGTCTGCAACCGAAACAATAACAATCAATCTTAAGAATCTTGATAAGCTTAAAGGTTACTCTTCGTTTGAGCTTCTTGATTACGTTGGTGTAAATGATGCAAGTATTGACGGTACAACACTTGTTTTGGGTCCTCAAACGACCGTAATTCTCAAATGATTTCTTCATAAATATGTCGAATTTTTGAAGATATTAAATGTTTGTATTTTTTCTTAGCATTTTGTTCAAAAAGTATGATTTTTATTTGGGTATATTGCCAAAAATATAACAATTGACTATTATATTATTGACAAAAGTGCTGAAAAGTATTATAATACTATTGCGCTAAAAGCGTGAAATTAATTATATTTTTTAGGAGGAGAATTAGTTATGAAAATAGCTAGAATTCTGTCTTTTGTGATCGTTCTTGTTATGATCGCAACTTTGTTTACAGCGTGCCCTAAAAAAGACGAGGGCATTAAGATCACATTGTGGGTTTCTACAACAACTGGCGTTAAGGAATTCACACAACAGCAGGTTGAAGAGTTTAAGAAGCTTCACCCCGAATACGAATTTGAAATTACAATCCAGACAGTAGGCGAAGGCGATGCTGCAACTGAAGTTCTTAAGGACGTTGCAACAGCTCCCGATATGTACTGCTTCGCACAGGACCAGATTTCTCGTCTTGTACAGGGCGGCGCTCTTGCACCCCTTGGTGATGCAGCAGCTAAGACCGTTAGAGAAAACAACGACTCCGGTTCCGTAGGCGCTGCAACAGTTGGTGAAAAGATTTATGCTTATCCTATGACAGCTGATAACGGTTATTATCTTTACTACGATGCAAGTGTAGTTTCCGATGAACAGGCAAAGACACTTGAAGGCGTTATCGAAGCATGTGAAGCTAGCGGTAAGAAGTTTGGCTACAATATGACAAACGCTTGGATTATGGCTGGTTTCTTCTTTGCACAGCCCGTAGGCGGCGGCACACCCATTTGTAATTCTACATGGGAATACTCAGCTGATGGCAAGACAGTAGTTGGTGTTAATGATAACTTCAACTCTGACAATGGTCTTGTTGCTATGAAGGTTATGAACAAACTCGCTTCTTCCCCTGCTTTCGTTGACACAGCGGATAGCTTTGGTGGAACAGCTGCTATCGTTACAGGTATCTGGAACGCAAATGCTGCTGAAGGTGAATACGGCGACAATATGAGAGCTACAAAGCTTCCTACATTCACAATGGATGGTCAGACATACCAGATGGGTTCATTCTCCGGCTACAAGCTTATCGGCTGCAAGCCCCAGGAAGATGCTCAGAAGGGTAAGATTTGTGCAGACCTTGCACTCTACCTCACAAGCGAAGATGCTCAGCTTGAAAGATATTATGAATTCCAGTGGGGTCCCTCTAACCTCAATGCTCAGCAGAACCAGGACGTTATGGATAACAAGCTCCTTGCAGCTCTTCTTGAACAGAACGTTTATGCACAGCCTCAGGGTGTAATTCCCTCTGAGTGGTGGACAGAAGCAGCAGCACTTGGCACATTGGCAAGTGAAGGTGTTAAGACAGATGACGAACTCAAAGCTGCTCTCGTAGCATATGAAGGAAAAATTAACGCTTTGGTTGTTAAATAATATTAGATTTAGTAATTAGTATTAACTTGAGAAGGGGTGGATCCCTGTGGATTCACCCCGGTCTCATTGAAAGGCATTGTTGGCCGGGATACAAGGACAGATGTCTTGTGTATCGGTCAACAATGCCTTGTTGAGTAAATTAAGGAGATATAAATTTACGTTTATATTGCATTATGAAAAGATTAAGTAATTTAGAGTATTTAAAATTAACCAGATCTCAGGCATTTCGTTATGATGTGAAGCTCTTCTTTTCTAAGATTCCCGGATGGTTTAGGGGCTTGTTTGTTAAGCTTTGGTTAGCAATTAAGTCCTTCTTTATCGGAATAAAAGATGGAGCAATTGATATTGTAAATACATTCAGAGAAGGCAACTGGGCGGTTAAGCTTTCATTCATTTCATTTGGCGCTGGAAATATGTATTACGGTCAGGTAATGCGCGGTATTTTGTTCCTTGTTTTTGAAATAATTTTTATTGTTTATACGTTTGTTCTTCCCACAGGTGGCCTTTATTGGATGAAAAAGGTTCATTGGTTTATTAAAGGAAGAACAGTAGGTAATGTTCAAGGTGGTTATGTATATAACCCTGTATATGATATTACTCAGTGGCAGGGTGGAGATGACTCTGTCAGAGTATTGCTTTACGGATTGCTCTCACTGTTCTTTGTTATCGCATTTTTCGTTGTTTGGAGAATGCAGATCAAACAGTGCCGCATCAATATGAATCTTGAAAAGCAGGGAAGAAAGATTAAGGGCGCTAAGGACGACCTCAGATCTCTTATTGATGAACAGTTCCACAAAACACTTCTTACACCATCATTGATTGGTATCATTGTATTCACAGTTTTACCCATCATTTATATGATTATTATCGCATTCACTAACTATGATGCTGCACATGATGGACATGCAAATTTGTTTTCTTGGGTCGGATTTGATAACTTTAATGCCATGACCGATTTTGGTGAGGGCGGGTTAGGTCTTGCTCTTGGTGAAATGGTTGGTTGGACACTTATGTGGGCATTCTTTGCAACGTTTACAAACTATTTTATGGGTTTGTTTGTTGCAATACTTATCAACAAAAAGGGAATACGCTTTAAGAAGCTTTGGAGAACCATTCTTGTAATGACAATTGCTGTTCCTCAGTTCGTATCACTTTTGTACGTTGGTCAGATATTCTCAGTACAAGGTTTTGTAGGAAGCTTTTTGGAAAAAGCAAATTTGATTCCTGATGTTATGCTTGCTCAGAATCAACGTTCTCTTTGGGAAAACCCCATTTCTGCAAAGATTCTTCTTGTTGTACTCAACCTTTGGGTTGGTGTACCCTATACGATGCTTTCAGCAACAGGTATTCTTATGAATATTCCTGCTGACCTTTACGAATCCAGCCGAGTTGACGGTGCAAGTTCAGTTCAGCAGTTCACAAAAATTACACTTCCATATATGTTGTTCGTAACAGGTCCTTCATTGCTAACAAGCTTTGTAGGAAACTTGAATAACTTTAACATTATTTATCTTTTGAGTGGAGGCGGCCCTGCTAATACGGAGATTGGTACAATAGGCAATGTACAACCGGGACACACAGATCTTCTTATCACGTTCTTGTTTAAGGTTACCACGGGAAGTGAAAGTAAGTATTATCTTGCGTCGGTAGTTGGTATTTTTGTGTTTATTATTGTAGCTTTGCTTTCACTTGTGGTATATAATGTTATGCCTGCAACTAAGAATGAGGAGGACTATGCATAATGAAAAATAATGATAAATCAATTCAAAAGCACGGTCTTAGTGTAAAAGCAAGTAGAAATATAACTAATACATTTATTTATATTTTTCTTATTGTAATAAGCGTCATTTGGCTTTTCCCCTTCGTTGGTATTGTGCTTGAATCCTTGCGTTGCGAAAGCACAGGTCAGGTAATTTACTTTTGGCCTAAGGAATTTGGATTTGATAACTATATAAGATTGTTCAATTCAGATTTCCCGAAATGGTTCTTGAATACCATTATTATGGGTGTTACAGTATCTGTTTTGCAGACTTTTTTCATCCTTTCAATGAGCTATACACTTTCTCGTCTCAGATTTAAGGGAAGAAAAGCTCTTATGAATTTAATGCTCATCCTTGGTATGTTCCCCGGATTCCTTACAATGATCCTTATCTATAAGGTATTTGCAGATTTGGGACTTACAATGGAGATGGCACCCGTTGGACTTATCATAGTATATTGTGCAAGTTCCGGTATGGGATATTATATATCAAAGGGATTCTTTGATACTATTCCCAAGAGCTTGGACGAAGCAGCACGTGTTGACGGTGCTACACGTTGGCAGGTATTTTATAAGGTAATTATGCCACTTTCCAAACCCATCATAATTTATACGATCCTTATGGGCTTTATGGCACCTTGGGGTGACTATATGATGGCAAGATTCCTTATCAATAACAACGAAGACGGTATGAACGTTGCCGTTGGTATGTATAAATGGGTAAAAGGTAGTGGCGATACGTTGTATCAGAATTATACTATGTTCTGTGCCGCAGGTGTTTGTGTAGCTGTTCCCGTAACGATAGTATTTATGTCATTGCAGAAATACTATGTTGAAGGTGTAACAGGTGGCGCAGTAAAGGGATAAAAGGAGAAAAATATGGCTAGTGTTAAATTAACAAATGTAAAAAAGATATACGGCAAGGATACGGTTGCAGTTCAGGAATTCAACCTTGATATTGCCGATAAAGAATTTATAGTATTCGTTGGTCCTTCCGGTTGCGGAAAGTCAACAACACTTCGTATGATTGCAGGACTTGAAGATATTTCTGAAGGTACAGTTGAAATCGACGGCGTAGTTGTAAACGGTCTTCAACCCCGTGACCGTGATATTGCGATGGTTTTCCAGAACTATGCGCTCTATCCCCACCTTACAGTGTTTGAGAATATGGCATTCTCATTAAGACTTAAAAAGGTTCCTCAGGACGAGGTTTATGAAAGAGTTACCAATGCTGCAGAGATTCTCGGTATTACTGAGTATCTTACAAGAAAGCCCAGAGCGCTTTCAGGCGGTCAGCGTCAGCGTGTTGCTATCGGACGTGCTATGGTTCGTGACTCCAAGGTGTTCCTTATGGACGAACCTCTTTCCAACCTTGACGCAAAGCTCAGAAACCAGATGAGAGCTGAGATCATTCTTCTCAGAAAGAAGATCGATACAACCTTCATTTACGTTACACATGACCAGACCGAAGCTATGACACTCGGTGACCGTATCGTTATCATGAAGGATGGTTTCATTCAGCAGGTTGGTACACCTACACAGGTGTTTGATATGCCTCTCAACCTTTTTGTAGCCGAATTTATCGGTGCTCCCAAGATGAACACATTCAGAACTGACCTCATTTGCGAGGAAGGTAAGTATTATGTTACACCTTACGGTGCAAAGATTGAGATTACAGGCGAAAAGGCTGAAATGCTCAAAGCTAAATACGTTGGATCAAAGGATATCGTGCTTGGTGTTCGTCCCGAGCATATCACTCTTACAGATGCGAGCAATCCTTCTGCAATTCCTTGTAAGATTCAGGTTAATGAAATGATGGGTAGTGAGCTTCACCTTCACGTTCTCGTTGAGGGCGGAGATAAGCTTATCGTTCGTATTCCTACAATTTCACTTACAAACGAACAGCGTGAATTCCTTAACTACGGTTCAACTATTTATATCACGTTTGAGGGCAAGGTAATGCATTTCTTTGATCCTGAAACAGAAAAGAACCTTCTTGCATAAAGAACATAAAAATAAGGCGTTATCTGAAAAGATAACGCCTTTTATTTATACTTTTCCTGAATTTATATCGTCAATAAATGCAGATATTCTATCAAGTCCTTCGGTAATGTGATGAACCGAATAAGCATAAGAAATTCTTGCGAATCCGTTACCGCATTTACCGAATGCCTCACCGGGAACTATGGCAACGTGATAGCGCTTCAAAAGCTCAGAACAGAATTTTTCTCCGCTAAGACCAAATTGAGAAATTTTGGGGAAAATATAGAAAGCGCCCTTGGGTTCAAAGCTTTCGATCCCCATTTTGAGTAGTTTATTGTAAATAAGTGTTCTTCTTCGATCATATTCTGCAACCATATAGGAAATATCGCTATCTCCGTTTCTAAGTGCAGATATAGCAGCAAACTGAGATGTTGTGGGACTCGACATAATCTCATACTGATGAATTTTAAGCATTTGAGAGGTAATGGGAGCAGGAGCGCAAACCCAACCAAGACGCCATCCTGTCATTGCAAAAGCTTTTGAAAAACCGTTGACAACAATAGTGCGTTCCTTCATTCCTTCAAGCGTTGCTATAGAGCAGTGCTTGCCACCGTAAGTCATTTCAGCATATATTTCATCAGAAAGAATTACAATATTGGTATCCTTAACAATGTTGGCAATTTCAATAAGCTCTTCCTTTGTCATTATCGCACCCGTGGGGTTGTTGGGAAAGGGAAGCACGATCATTTTTGTTTTTGGGGTAATCAATGATTTTAATTTATCGGGATTTATCTTGAATTCATCTTCAAAATGAGTTTCAAGAATCACGGGAGTAGCTCCCGCCATTTTTGCTAACGGTTCATAGCAAACGAAAGAAGGAGTAGGAATAATAACCTCGTCGCCAATATCAAGCGTAGCTCTCATAGCAATGTCAATTGCCTCTGAGCCACCAACCGTTACAATAATCTCTGTGAGAGGATCGTATGAAAGATTAAACCTTCTGTTCATATATAGGTCGATCTCACGGCGAAGCTCTTCAAGACCTGCATTGGCAGTATAGAAGGTTTTACCCGTTTCAAGACTTTGAATTCCTGCTTCACGGATATGCCAGGGAGTCACAAAATCCGGTTGACCGACGGTCAGGGAGATAACATCCTTCATATCGGGAGTAATCATATCAAAATATTTTCTTATACCCGATTTTGGTATTTCCACGATTTTTTGGGGTAGTATTTTTCCGTAATCGATCATTCGCCGAAAATCTCTCTTTCATCCAGCTCGGGCTTAGAACCGTATATTACACCCTTGTCCTTGTATCTTCTGAGAACGAAGTGAGTTGACGTTGTCTGAATATGTGATATAGGTGAGAGCTTTTCAGCAACAAAAAGAGCTACCTCGCGTAAGGTTTTGCCTTCTATAATTATAGCGAAATCAAATCCACCCGATATGAGATAAAGACTTTCAACCTCGGGATAGTTATATATTTTTTCAGCAATTCTGTCAAAGCCACGCTCGGGCTGCGGAGTAGTTTTAACTTCAATAATTGCAGTCACATATTCACGTGAGGTCTTATCCCAGTCAACGAGTGTTTTGTATCCAAGGATAACACCTTGTTTTTCGTAATCAAGAATCATTTTCTTTATATCGCCTACTTCTTTGTCAAGCATACGGGAAAGCTGCTCGGGAGTGAGAGTAGCATCATTTTCAAGCAATGTGAGTAATTTATTTTCCATAGTAAATGCTCCTTTATCAAAATTCAAAATATTATACCATATTTTTGACTTTTCGTAAATAGTTTTATTATTTTTTATTGCAAGTTTTCAAAAAATATTGTATAATATCAAGGAAAGGCGGTGAGCAAATGAACGAAAACTATCTTTTGCACAATGAAACTGCAAAAAGTCTTTATTTTGAATATGCAAAAGCTTTGCCGATAATCGCACTTTGCTCAGACTTTGAATTGGATAAAACGGTATATAATAACATTAGCGAAGCGTTTTTGCTCAATGATTGTTATAAGCTTGATGCTATGAGAGATTGCAGAGTTGATGAAAAATTCATCACGGGAGATGCATCGGATTACGAAAAGTTTGCAGCATTTTGCTCTGTTTTACCGCAATTTGCAGGACATCCTCTTTATTTGCTTTCCCATATAGAACTCAGAAACAATTTTGATTGTTATCTCGATATTTGTGAAAAGAATTGTGAATATATATGGAAACATTGTAATTCAGTAATCGCCAAGGGGTCTTTTTCTGACGAGACGTTTACAAAAAAATCAAAGATCTCATTTGTTGATGTATTTCACCCAATGGTTTTTAATGAGATTGGCAATTCAGATGTAATTGATTTGGCAAAATTTGAGTCAATGATGTTAGAAATGGTAGCAAAAGCTGATGAAAAGGGATGTAAAATCTCAGTTCATTCCGCAATTGACAGCTTTGAAAGACCTAACCCGTATAAAGCAAATGAAATTATTCAAAAGATAAAAAATAACGTATGCCCTTTGACCGAAGAATATCGCCATCTTGAAATGCAAATCATTCGCACACTTGGAATGGAGTATAAAAAGCGTGATTGGACTCTGATTTGGATCAAAGAAGACTTAGCAGATGGTATTAATACCTATAATAATGAAAAAGCACTTGAATATCTTGAAAGTAATAATGCGTTGCCCCGAAATTACAACCTCGTATATATTGATTTAGAAGATGATGAGAAGGAAATCGCTGAACATATAAAAAGATTTTCGCGAAAGAATATACTTGGAAAGTTTGTTTTTTTGCCCGGTATTATTTCGCCTGCCTCAGCATTTGCTCACGTCGATTATATTCGTCGTATAATTTGTAACGTTATTGGTGAGTGGGTAGAAAACGGTGAATACACCTCTGACGAAAAAATATTAAAGAAGCTAATTGAAGATATATTATATAACAACTTAAAAGAAGCCATCAATTGATGGCTTCTTTTTTTAAGTGTTAAGCATCCAGATAAAGAAGTTAAGATATCCTGCAAATGCGACCCAAATGGCATAAGGAATTTGTAGATAGGCAGCAGTTTTATTGACGTTGTGGTAGCTGAAAATAGTCTGCAAAACAAAAAACAGTAAACCAAGCAACCAAAAAAATGCAAATCCGAACCATTTGAAATTGAAGAACACTATACTCCATAAAAAGTTAAAAAACAAACTCACGGCGTATGCTCGCAATCCCTTTTTCGCCTCGTGAAGATTTACATTTTGATTCTTTGAGACAAGAGTTGCACTGATTCCCATCAATACATACAGAATCGTCCAAACGATCGGAAAAAGAATCGATGGCGGGGAAAGAGGGGGAGTTTGTACCTCGTTATAAATTTCCATATTTCCCATAGTCAATAATGTCGATAGTCCACCAACCAAAAGTGCTATGGCTATTGAAATTATGAAGGGTTTAATTTTCTTCCACATAATAAGCTCCTTTCATTTTTACTTATTATATGAAAAAATCCCACGGTCAATGCCGTGGGATTGTAATTTATTTAATAAATTCAAGAATATCTGTGATTACCTCGTCGCGAGCAATATCATTCAGAATCTCGTGGCGGCTGCCTGCATAGAGCTTCATTTTTACGTCAGACCCGTTATCAAGAAGTTTTTGATAAACTGCTTTTACACCTTTACCGTATTCGCCAACAACATCATCCTCCCCTGAAACAAGAAAAATTGGTGTTTTCTTTGCAACATCCTGAAACCATTCTTCTTTGTTTGCATTGTATGTAAGCGAAATGAGGTCGTGCATCGCCGAAACGGTGAAGGGGAAGGTACAGAATTTGTCATTAGCATATTTGGTTCTGACGGTTTTATCGGTTGACAACCAAGAATTAGGATCATTTTCATCTTTGAACTTGACATTGTATGAGCCGAACGCAAGAGAATCAACCAACTTTGATATGTGTTTAGGGCCCCGTATTGCCCTTATAAATTTTGAAAGATACAAGCCAAAAATAACTATAGGCATGGGACCTCCTGTACCCATAATAATTAATTTTGTGGGTGTTAGGTATTTATTAACAGTCATTCTGGCAACAAACGAGCCCATACTGTGTCCCATCAAATAATAGGGATACTCACCATATTCTTTTCTTACTGCATCTGAAAACACCTTTACGTCTTTGGCAAGAAGGTCGTCTCCGTCTTTTTCAGATATGAATCCAAGCTCGCTATCGTCATTTACTGTATATCCGTGTCCAAGGTGGTCATAACCGAAGGCGATGTATCCGTTTTCGGCAAGCTCTCTCATAAAGAAATCATATCTGGCAATGTGCTCGGTTTTTCCGTGAACTACGTGAAAATATCCTTTAATCTCGCCTTTGGGTAAATATACCTTACCTGCAAGCATATTCTTTCCGTTAGATGAGAGTACCTTTTTATCTAAAATCTCGTAAAGCATATATACCTCCTGAAAACTATTGTTTTTTACAAGCTTCAATTGCATTCGCCCAGCCAGCAAGAAGCTCAGTGCGTTTCTCTTTATCTATGCTCGGTATAAAGGAATCCTTGCTTTTCACAATGGATTTGAGTTCGTTTCTGTCCTTAAAAAATCCAACCGCAAGACCTGCAAGGAATGCAGCACCCTGAGCCGTTGCCTCAGTTGTAACAGGTCTGAATACAGCAACGTCTGAAATATCGCTTTGAAATTGCATAAGAAAGCTGTTTGCCGAGGCGCCTCCATCTACCTTCAATGAAGAAAGATGTACACCCGTATCTGCCTCCATAGAACTGATAACGTCATTTGATTGATATGCAATGGATTCAAGTGCTGCGCGAATTATGTGGTAAATATTTGCACCTCTTGTAAGACCTGTAATTATACCCCTTGCGTGCATATCCCAATAGGGCGCACCAAGACCTGCGAATGCGGGTACAAGATAAACGCCTGCACTGTCCTTTACCTTGCGGGCAAAATACTCGCTGTCCTTCGATTCGTTTATTACTCTTAACTCATCTCTGAGCCACTGAATAACTGCACCACCGACGAAAACTGAGCCCTCAAGAGCATATTCTGTGGGGCGTCCCTGTTCGGTTGCGGCTATTGTTGTAATAAGACCGTTTTTGGAGCTTATTCTTCTGTTACCTGTATGAGTGAGAAGGAAACATCCCGTACCGTATGTATTTTTAGCTTCACCGTCTTCAAAACAGCATTGTCCGAAAAGTGCAGCTTGTTGGTCGCCTGCAATACCGCAAATAGGAATGGAAGCGCCCATAATATCAACGTGACCGTATATTTCGCTGCTTGAACAAACCTTTGGCAGAATTGATTTCGGAATGTCAAGAATTTGAAGGATTTTTTCGTCCCATTCGCCCTTTTCGATATTATAAAGCATAGTTCGTGAAGCATTTGTCGCATCCGTAACGTGTATTTTTCCATCGGTTAGCTTCCAGATTATCCAAGTATCAACGGTTCCGAAAAGAAGCTCACCATTTTGTGCCATCTCATAGGCACCTTCAACGTTATCAAGGATCCATTTTATCTTTGTTCCGCTGAAATAGGCATCTATGCGAAGTCCGGTAGCTTGTTGGATATATGCTGAATAACCGTTGTTAACCAACCCGTCGCAAATGTCGGCAGTTCTTCTGCATTGCCAAACAATTGCATTATATATGGGCTTTCCGGTATTCTTGTTCCAAATGATAGTTGTTTCACGCTGGTTGGTAATGCCGATTCCGGCAATCTCCTCGGGAGAAATACCGCTTTTTGCGATACATTCGGTGAGCGTGGCATATTGATTTGCATATATCTCCATCGGATCTTGTTCTACCCATCCGGGCTTGGGATAATACTGAGCAAACTCGTGTTGAGAAGAGCTTACGATATTGCATTTGTGATCGAAAAGAATACTTCTTGCACTCGTTGTTCCTTCATCAAGCGCCAAAATATATTTCTTCATAATGCCTCCTTTAAGGGAACTTATAATTAATTCTATCATATATTAACCAAAAATTCAATAGTATCAGCGCCATTTTTGTGTAATATTTTAATGTTTTTCAGCATATATATTATCAAGAAAGGTGTGAGGATGTTGGTTAAAACAAGATTGAAAGAAATATTGCCCCAAAGATTAATTAAAATCATAGAAAATAGTCTTTACAAAGACAAGCTGCTTGAAGAAATCAGAATAAGAAGAAACAGACAAGCATATATTGTGATGGACGGCAAAAATGTATTGATAAACTGTATTGTCAATGATGATGAGATGATGAATATACTAAAAGCCGCGTCTCATTATTCACTGTATGCGTTCAGAGATACGATTTCCCAAGGATATATATCGCTTGACGATGGCATAAGAATAGGGATAATAGGCAGAGCGAGTGTCGAAAACGGAATTATAGTGGGAGTATATGAAATTAATGAGTTTGCAATCAGACTGCCTCACTCAATTTCCGTTGATTGCAACGAAATGATAAAGCTTTGTGAAAACAAATCAATATTGATATATTCACCGCCCGGGATTGGCAAAACGACCTTGCTTCGTTCAATGATACGAAAGATCTCACAAGGATATACTGCAAAGAGATGTGCGGTGATTGATACACGTGGGGAGCTGTGCTACGGTCTTGAAAATAAAGATCTTCTTATAAGTATGCTGTCGGGTTATCCAAGAAAAAAGGGGATTGAAATTGCGGTAAGAACTATGAACGCGCAAATTATTTTTTGCGACGAAATAGGGGACGAGCAGGATGCCTCTGCGATTACTGATGCGCAGGGTGCAGGAATACCGATAATTGCAAGCTGTCACGGATTTGACGTATTAGATATATTTTCACACACGGGAATCAATAATCTCCATAAATCGAAAATTTTCGATTATTACGTTGGAATCAGGCGAGGAAACAATAAGGATTTTACATATAATATTTGTTCTTGGAGCGAAGCTGATGACCTTTTACAAAATAGCAGGTAGCATAAGTATTGTTTTTTCAGGATTAATCGTGTATTTTGAAATGCAAAGATATGAAAATATGAAGATAAAACAAATCAATTCATATATTTCGCTTATTGAATACATAAAAAATCAGATTGAGTGCTTTTTACTTCCCATAGATGCAATAATCAGAAGTTGTAATAAAGAATTGATCAAAAATTGCGGAATAGATACGGAATACAGAAACGCAACGAAGCTTGACGACCTGATCGAAAGCGCCAAATTTTATTGCGGAGAAGAATGCATAGAGCTTATCAGACAGTTCGCAAATGATTTCGGACAAGGATATATGGCAGAGCAATTACGCTTGTGCGATTATTACAGGGGGGAGCTGATAAAAGAGAGAGATAAGCTTAAAGAAAAAGGAATAAAAGAAAGGAAGCTGAGATTGGCAATTTGCGTTTCAGCATCCTTTTCGCTGATACTTTTGTTGATATAAAAGAAGGGAAAATTTATGGAGTTAGGACTGATTTTGAAGGTGGCGGGAGTTGGGCTGATTGTTTCGGTGGTAGCGCAAATTCTTAATAAATCCGGTCGGGACGAGCAGGGAATGATGTTAATAATTGCAGGGATAATCGTTGTGTTTTTTATTCTCGTAGGTGAGATCGGAGATCTTTTTGACAGAATTAAGGATGTGTTTGAACTTTGAGTGATACGTTTAAGATATGTGCGATTGGAATTGTCTTCACTTTGATTTGTGTCTTGATAAAAAGCTACCGCGGGGAATTTTTAATTCCCGTGCGATTAGCTTCAAGTATATTGATATTCGGTGTAATTATAGCATTGATAGCGCCTGTGATTAAGTTCATAAACGGAATTATGGGGCATACCGTTCCGCTTGAATATATGGAAATAATATTAAAAACTCTTGCTATATCGTATATGACACAGATATCGAGTGAAATGTGCCGTGAATGCGGTGAAAACAGTATTGCTTTCGGTATTGAAACCGTTGGAAAAATGGAGATAGTCGTTTTGAGTTTGCCTTTGATAAAAAATATAATTTCAATGTCAGAGGAATTTTTGTCATGGTAAGAATAATATCTGTTTTATGTATATTCTTTGCATTGTTTTTGCCGTGTTTCGATGTCAGCGCACAAGAAAGCGAACTGTTGCCCGAAGAATATGAAGATATGCTTGATTCCTTGCCAAACGATATAGCGAATATGCTTCCCGATGCTATTTTCTCGGATAATATTGATGAAATAGCAGATGGAACAAAGGAACTGACCTCTTGGGAATACTTATTTGACACATTTTTTGATTTACTTGGATTAAACATTAAAAAAATACTTTCATCACTTGCAATCATTGTTGGACTTCTCGTTCTGTGTTCAGTTTTGAATATGTTGAAAAACAGCATAAATAATCCAACGACTGAGCACGTCATCAATCTGGTTACGGCTATGGCTTTGGTGCTTACCGTTCTTCAAATATCACAAGAGCCATTACAAAACGCAATGATGCTGCTTGAAGAAATCAAGGTGTTTACAAATACGATATCACCTGTTATTTGCACCATATACGCAATGGGAGGAAACGTAACAAGCGCTCTTGTTCACAATTACGGATTGATTGTTTTCCTTTCAATACTCGAGAACGTTTGCGTAATTTCGCTTGAAATGATACTGGGGGTATGTTTGGGACTGACTCTCGCATCTTCATTTATCGGAGAGAGTAATATTTTGCCGCTTAGTAATGCGATAAAAAAAGCATTTACATTTTTTATCGGAATGATAATGCTGCTTTTTACAACCGTTATATCCACCCAAACTCTGCTTGCAAGCAAGGCGGACACTTTCACCTCAAAAACAGCCAAAATGCTTGCTTCCAAGATGATACCCGTGGTTGGAGGAACGATCGGAGAGACATTGAGAACCGCAGGTGCAAGCATTGAATATTTGCGTTCAAACGTGGGTGTGTTGCTAATCGTTATTCTGTTGCTTATGATATTGCCCACGTTTATTTCAATAGCGCTGTATAGACTCGGCTTTACAATTTCAAATGCAATAGCGGGGCTTTTAGGTTGCGAAAGAGAGGGAAAGGTATTGCTTGAAATGTCGAGCATTTACGGATATGTTCTCGCAATTATTTCAATATGTGCAATAACGTTACTTTTGCTTATTACCGTATTTGCCAAATGCTCGTCCCCCTTGATATGAGGTGTAAAATGAAAAGCTATTTAGTAACAATAATAACGGCTTCTGTTTGCGTTGGAATATATAACGTTGTTTCGCCTGGGGGTGGCGGCATTGGGAAATACAGTAAAATGATAGGTATGCTGATCGTTTTGTGCGTTATCGTTTCGCCAATGAAAAATATGATGGATTTATTGAATGGTGATGAGCTTCAAAACATCAAGGACAGTATAATTGACAGCGGTGATAATGAAGAAAGCGAATACGGTAAAATATTTAACGATTATCTCAGCTCTTTCTCCGTGGAAGAATTAAAGGGTGCAATAGAGAAGATTTTACTTGAAGAATACGGTATTCCTGATAGTGAATGTAATGTTACGATTTCAACCGTACATATAGAAGGAAACTTAAAGGTCTCCCATATTAAGATTCTGTTGTCGGGAAAATCCATATTCAAAAATCCATATATCATAGAAGATTATTTCAAAAAAATGCTTGATTGCAATTGCGATGTGTTAATAGAATAATGGAGAGAATTATGAAAAAGAATATTGGCTTTATAGAGCATATCAAGAATAGAAAGAATACGTTAATCGTTCTTGCATTACTGATTTTGGGACTCCTTTTGCTTGTTTTACCAAGCACCTCAAAAAGTATGGGGGGTGCAGTAAGTGATGAGGAACGTCTTTCAAAATACGCACAGGACCTAGAAAATAAAATAGGTGGATTGTGTTCTAAAATCAACGGAGTTTCAAATGTGAGCGTAACCGTCTATTTTGACTCGGGATTTGAAACGGTCTATGCATATAACGAGCAAAGCAAAGAAACCTCAAGCGGCATAAATTCCGAGAAAAAATACGTTACGATAGGATCGGGGAATGACGAAAGTATGGTTTGCGTTCTTGAAAAGATGCCAAGCATTTGCGGTGTTGCCGTTGTCTGTAAAGGAGGTGGAAATCCCCTGGTAGCCAATCAGATAATCAATCTTATTTCATCGGCATATAACGTGCCAAAAAACAAAATTTACGTTGCGGAAGGAAAAAAGTAAGCATTATATGTTCTAAACACCAAATCTGTGAATATACATATAGTGTACTTCAAAAATGAACGGAGGAGTTTTATGAATACAGAAGAAAAGTACGAATTGATCGAAACCGAAGTGGAGGCAGAGGTAAGCGTACTCGATAGAGTTAAAGACTTTTTGGCTAAGATAGGAAGAAGAAATCTCATCATTATAGGAGCTGTTCTTCTTGTCGGAGTAGCAATATGTCTTAACTGGGTGCTTTTTGCCGATAATAATGACGAGGGCTATGATTATGGTGACGGCAGCGGAACAGCGGGCAATGTGGTCGAAGAGGAAACCGACGAAGTTCTTGCGTATTTTGCATCAACACAGGTAAGCCGTGACAGAGCAAGGGAAGAGGCACTCGCAGTTCTTCAAAGTGTGGTTGACAGCGCAGATACGGACAGCGCAGAAAAAGCGCAGGCTCTTGAAGACATAGCTACTATTGCAAACAATATTGAGGCAGAAGCAAATATTGAGGCGATGGTAATGGCTAAGGGCTTTGAGCAGTGTATCGCAATAATCAATGACGGTATGTGCACAGTTGTTGTTATGACTGACGGACTCTTGGCAAGTCATATGTCACAGATCAACGAGATCGTTTATGAGCAGGCAGGAATTAAACCTGTAAACGTTAAGTACATACAGAAAAACTAACGAAAAGCACCGACAAATGTCGGTGCTTTTAGCATAAAGGAGGAAATATGGATATTATCAGTACTGAGGATCTTCGCAAAAAGGAGATAATAAACCTTTGTGACGGCGCACGTCTTGGTTATGCTTGCGACTTTGAGTTTAATAAATGTACAGCACAGATAGTTGGGCTCATAGTGGAAAGGGGCGGGGGATTTTTGGGACTTGGAGCAGGGGAATCCATTATGATTCCCTGGTGCAAAATTGAGTGTATCGGTGAGGATACTATTCTTGTAAGATTTACATCAACTGAGCTCCAAGCATTTTGTAAGAGGAGAAAAAAGAAGTTTTTTGACTGAAAATGTTAATAAATTGTAAACTTTTCAAACTGCTCTTGAAATTGGTATATAGTATATGTTATAATCTTTTGTAATTGTGCGGCAAAGCCGTGCAAAATTAAAAAATACACACACAAGGGCACGAAACAATGCCGGTGTCACTTGAAAAGAGTGATTGCGATTGTTCGCTTATTGTGGTGGAAAAAACCGAAGGAGGACATTAAAAATGTCAATTATTTCAATCAAGCAGCTCCTTGAAGCTGGCGTCCATTTTGGACATCACACAAGAAGATGGAACCCCAAAATGAGTGAGTACATCTTCACAGAAAGAAACGGTATCTACATCATCGACCTTCAGAAAACAGTTAAGAAGTTTGAAGAAGCGTACATGTTCATCCGTGACATCGCTGCAGATGGCGGAAACGTTCTCTTTGTTGGTACAAAAAAGCAGGCAACTGATGCTATCAAAGAAGAAGCTACTCGTTGCGGTATGTACTACGTAAACGTTCGTTGGCCCGGTGGTATGCTCACAAACCACAAGACAATTAAAAAGTCTATCGCTCGTCTTAACGCTCTTACTAAGATGCAGGAAGACGGTACATTCGATCTTCTTCCCAAGAAGGAAGTTGCTGTTAAGCAGAAAGAAATCTTCGACCTTGAGAAGAGCTACGGCGGTATCAAGAATATGGATACACTTCCCGCTGCTATTTTCATCGTTGACCCCAAGAAGGAAAGAAATGCAGTTCTCGAAGCAAAGAAACTCGGTATTCCCGTTGTTGCTATCGTTGACACAAACTGTGATCCCGACGATGCTGACTACGTAATCCCCGGTAACGATGACGCTATCCGCGCTATCAAGCTTATCTCTTCCGTAATCGCTGACGCAGTTATCGAAGGAAGACAGGGCGAACAGACAGTTGCTGAGGAAGCAACAGAAGTAGCTGCTGAAGAAGTTGCAGAATAATTTTAATATTAAGTGAGGATAAAATAATGGCTAATATTACAGCAAAAGACGTTGCGGCTTTGCGTGCAAAGACCGGACTTGGTATGATGGACTGCAAGAAGGCTCTTGTTGAGGCTCACGGCGACATCGATGCAGCAGTTAAGATTCTTCGTGAAAAGGGACTTGCAACTGCAGCTAAGAAAGAAAGCAGAATCGCTGCTGAAGGTATCGTTGATATTATGACAGTTGGTAACGTAACAGCTATGGTTGAGGTTAACTCCGAAACAGACTTCGTTGCTAAGAACGATACATTTAAGGAATTCGTTAAGGGACTCCTCAGAACAGTTATCGCAAATAAGCCCGCTGATCTTGAAGCTCTCCTTAATACAAAGTTTGACGGTACAGAGACTCTCGTTAAGGATTCTCTTGTTGAAAAAATCGCTATGATCGGTGAAAAGCTTGACGTACGTCGTTTCGTACTTGTTGAAGGTACAACAAGCACATATATTCACGGTCTTGGTTCTATCGGCGTAATCGTATCTTTTGACGCTGATGACGCAGCTGTAAATCATCCCGGTTTTGCTGAGTTTGCAAAGAATATCGCACTTCAGGTTGGTGCATATCCCGTTGCGTATCTTAATAAGGAAGCTGTTCCTGCTTCTGTTATCGAAGAAGAAAAGTCAATCCTTATGGCTCAGATCGCTAACGATCCCGTTAACTCCAAGAAGCCTCCTCAGATCATCGAAAAGATGGTTCTTGGTAGAATCGGTAAGTTCTATGACAACAACTGCTTGCTTGAACAGGCATACGTAAAAGAAGATTCCCTTAAGGTTTCTCAGTACGTAGCACAGTGCGCTAAGGAATTTGGCGGTAACATCACAGTTACAGGTTATTGCAGATTTGAAAAAGGCGAAGGCATTCAGAAGAGAGAAGAAAACTTTGCTGAAGAAATCGCTAAACTTACAAACAAATAATAAAAAATTACAGCCCTGCGGAATTTCCGCAGGTCTTATTTTTATTTCTTTATTGCTTTTTCGTAAGCTGATTTTGCACCCATAATAACGTTTCCGAGACCACCTGCGTTTTCGCTTTGCTGACCTACGAAAATGAGATTTTTTACAGGAGTGATATGAGTGGGATTCTGTTGATTCCAAATGGGAACAACGCCACCAAAAGAACACTTGCTCATATGAGTGTATTCTCTGTAATCTATCGCAGTCATAATCTTCATAGTTGTGATATGCTTGGATAAATCGGGGATTTGCTTTTCGGCAAGAGAAATAAGTGTTTTGGCATATTCTTCTTTCTTTTCTTCCCAATGACCGTTTTTGAGTGTATCGGGAGCTACCGTATAGATAGTCAGACAATGCTTGCCTTCGGGGGCAAATTCGGGTGCGTGATGTGAGGGAACGAACAAAAGGTATCCGTCATAGCCCTCGTGATAAATGCCGTTTCTAAGGTTTACTGTTGCTTTATGGAGGTCATACATTCCGTAGCAGTATGAAAGGGCAGAACGCATATACTTGATAGGATCGATGTCTACACCGAGATGTAACATAAATACGGCTTCCATCGGTTTGAAGGTATCAAGAATACTAATATAATTCTCATCAAGGTGTTCTTTTCCAACTGTGTTGAAAAAGAAATCACGACCGCTTCCACAGCCAACGACCATATCGCTGTTGATTATTTCGCCGCTTTGAAGACGGATTCCCTTAACGGCTTTTTCTTCAACAATAACCTTATCAACAATGGTGTTGTAATGAATCCTGCCACCGTGAGCAAGAATGTAGTCAGCCAATGCCTCGGGAATCTTTTGACAACCGCCTTTTACGTAGCAATAACCCGGATAATACTTTTTACCGTTTTTATATAAGGGGATTCGCTTGTCAAAAGCAGTCTCAAAGTTTGTGAAAACGACTGCTAATCCCTGAGCTTCACTTGGATCGGCGCAAAAATCTGCAAGAATTCCCGTATAAAGAGTTCTGATTTTTTCGCTTTTGAAAAAATGCTTTGTAAGCTCGTCAGCATTCATATTGACGTATTTTTTTATTTTCAAAAATGCAAGTGCAAGTCTGATTTTGTTAATCAAAGTTTGCGACAGGGTGGATAGATATCTCAAATACATTACGTTATCATAAAATTTGTAATACCTATCAAGATTATCCGCTTCATCGGGGAATAACTCTTTCAATCTGTCTTTTCGCCAATATGGCCCCATATATTCTTTGGGCGTTATCATATCGTAATCGGGCATAATAATATCCCTATCAGCTCTCATTGTGTCAAGATGAATACCAAGCTCATTTAACAACTCGTAAATCGGCTCTTCTTCAAGCATATCACCAACAAGCAATGGTCCCTGCTCGAATTTATATCCTTCGTGTTCAAGAAGAGCAACAACTCCACCAGGGCGTGAATTTTTATCGTAGATAATGACTTCGTGTCCGTCTCTTACAGCAAGAGCACCAAATGTCAAGCCGCCAAGACCGGCACCTATGATAGTAATTTTCATTTTTTATCTTTCTGCTTTCTTTTTTCTTCTAATTGTTTAAGAACCTCTGCGTGTGATTCTCTTGTTATGGGATATTTCATAAGTAAGGGAATACAAATAAGAAGGAAAATTGCGGGAATAACGGCAAACATAACTCTGATTGAGAATAATGCGGTATCCGGCTGATTTATCATATCGGCAGTCATACCGTTTGCGGGTTCAATGTATTTACCAAGTTCAAGTCCCCAGCCGCAAGCAGCGGTAGCGATTGCTCCCGTAACCTTTGTGCAGGTTGCCTGCATACCGTAATAAACACCTTCACGGCGTTCGCCCGTCATAAGCTCGTCGTACTCAATTACGTCGGGAATCATTGAGTGAGGGCATACCCATTGAGCTGAGAATCCCATACCTGCAATAGCTGCAAGAAGGAAGATCCAATTGTTGGGACCCTGAGGAATTGCGAATACTACAACCAATGCAGCAGAAGCTATTGCAAGTCCCAAAGCATATGTTTTGGCTTTTCCAAACTTGTTGGAAAGAATACCGCAGGGTACAAGGAAAATAGCAAGAACACCGAGCATAGACAGCATAATAAGAAGTGATGATGAGCTCATTTCAAGATTGTAATCAATATAATATTGAAGCATAGCGGTTACCATAGTAAAGCTTATACTCATAATCATAGTTACAACGAGATAGCTGATAAAGGGCTTGTTCTTGAATGTAGAAATAAAAGATTTGAAAGGAGGCATCTTGGGTGGAGCATCCTCAATTGCGGGCTTATATTTAAGGAATAAACCGGGAATAAGAATGGCAATACCGCCAAGAACACCGTAAATAAGGCTGACAATGCTCCAACCCTGATGCTCAGTAATTCCAAAGGAGTCCTTAATAATGCCTGCAAGCATACCTGTAAGACCTGCACCGCAAAGATAACCGATTATACTGAAAACCATTCTGTATGTGGTAAGTGAGGTTCTCTCGTTGTAGTCGGCTGTAATTTCAGCGGTCATAGCCGAATAAGCAGTGTTTGTAAGGGTGTGGAAGGTATCAAACAAAATAAATGAACCGATAATAATGAAGAAATAAGCTATATCGCTGAGTCCCTTGGGTATTGAGAATACAAGCCAGAAGGAAAGAGCGAAGGGAAGTGCGCCAAAGATCAGATAGGGTCTGCGTTTACCCCATTTTGATTTGGTTTTGTCCTCAAGATAGCCAAACAAAACGTCATTAACCAAATCCCAGGTGATTTTTCCAACGAGAATTGCTGTTCCCGCAAGTCCCGCATTTACACCTACAACGTTAGTGTAGTAATACAGCATCGAGAATTGAAGCATAGCAGTAACTACGGCCATACCAAAATCTCCAACACCGTATTTCAGTTTTGTAAAAACTGATAATTTTGCGTTAGACATATATTTAGTCTCCTTAGAAATATTTGGTCAAGCAATAAGACCGATTTAATTATATCACACATAAATATACATTGTCAACATATAATAATTAGTGATTTTTCACAAAGTTCATATAAAACAAAGAAAAAGTCACCCGATAAAACGGGTGACTGAGTTTATTTGTCGAAAAATTCATCAAGATTATAGTAATCATCAAGATAATCGCGTGTGTTATAACACATTTCTTTGAATAACTGATATGCGTCCTCTGCGCTAAGATCCGAGCAAAGTGCTTGATTTCTGAAAGAATAATATATTTTTTCAAGATTTCGCTCTTTTATGGCATTATAGCAATAGTCAACGTTGATACATGCCTTATATACAAGCTCATAAGCTCCTTTGGGAAGGGGGCGAGCGACGACGGGGCAAACGTTGTCGTTGGAAAAAACGCAGTTTGTTTCAACAATGCTTTCCATCGGCATTTGGGGCATCTGACCTTTGTTGGGCATATTAACGTTAGAAACAACGGTCTTAAAACCGAGAATTGCTTTCATCAGGTCAACAGCTTCCTCAGAGGATTTTGAAATTTCAAATTCCTTTTTGCCCTCAGAAATGGCGATGGTGTTAAGAATCTTTTGCTCCTGTATTTCTTCTCGGTAATCAACGGTGGTAAGACCGAATTGCCATTCTTTGACTGTATCGGGATCCTTCAGATACCAGTTGCTCGGAACAAATTCCGCAAGATGTCTGTCTCCCGCAGCACCAAGGGCGCCAAAACGGTTAAACAAATCGAATTTGACCTTATTACCGTAAGCAAAAGGATCGTATCTGAATGCAAATCTGTCTTTTCCTTCACGCTCGTAGTATCCTTCTTCATAATACTTATCCATAAACTCAGGAAGTAAAGCAAGCAAATCAATATCACCGTAATTTGCCTTTGTAATCCAGGTGAAGTGATTCACACCGCAAGAATCAGTATATATCTCAGTTCTGTCAACTTTTATGCCTTTAATATCGTTTAATACTACCGTCAGAAGCTCCTGTGCGTGAAAAACCTCATGACAGCATCCAAATGCTTTAATATTTGGGAAAACGTCAAATAGTGTTTTTGTACAGATGCTCATGGGATTGGTAAGATTGATAACCCAGGCATCGGGGGAGATCTGCATAATTTTCTTTGCAAAATATTCATATATCGGAACTGTTCGCATAGCACGAAGTACACCGCCGGGGCCTGCTGTATCACCAACCGATTGGTAAATACCGTATCTCTCGGGAGTGTGAACATCGCTTCTCATTTCCTTAAAGGTTCCTGGAAGTATGGAAATAATAACAAATGTTGCATTTTGGAGTGCATCATCAATGTTTTCGTACACGTTGTATTCGAATTTCGATATTGTTTTTGGGTTTTTGTTGATGTAATCGCCGATTCTGGCATTTCTGCGTGCAGCTTCAAGGTCAATATCATATAAAGCAATTTCGCCACTCAGCCCTTCGGCAACAGCGAGATCTGACATAAAAATATGAGCCCACATTTTTGAACCGCCGCCGATATAGCAAATTTTTATTTTCTTATTCATTCTGCACCTCCAAGTATTCTAACTTAATTATATATCAAAACAAATAAATGTCAATAGAAAACTATTTCAAAATATTTCTAATTAGTTATTGACAAATCACGAGTGATGTGCTATAATCTATTTAAGAAAAATTTGAAATAGGAGGTAATATGGGCGAATATAATTTGTTTAAGGTTCTTGCTGATGAGCAGAGAAGAGAGATACTTGTGATGCTTAAAAAAGGCAGAATGAGTGCAGGTGAAATAGCTGAGGAACTAAATATTACTCCCGCAGCGCTCTCTTATCATTTGAAGCAGCTCAAAGGCGCAGATCTTGTTATGGAATATAAGTACAAAAACTATATTTACTATGAAATCAATGCCACGGTTTTTCAAGAGCTTATTCTATGGATACAACAATTTGGAGGTAATAAAAAATGAAAACGATCAAATGGTTTATGTTGGGGCTTACTGTTGTTTTTTCTGCGGTTATGCTTGGGGTGTTGCCCGAAAAAATTCCCGTACATTTTGATATTTACGGTAATCCCGACAGATACGGTTCAAAATTTGAAATTTTGATAATTACAGTTATTGTGATAGCTTTGTTAGTTGTTTCTGAATTGATTAAAAGATCATTTTGTAAACGGGCTGAACGCACTGATGATGATAAAAAGAAAAAAGAGCTTCTTTCTAATGTAAAGGTTCTTGAAATAACAATGCTCATTACCGGTGTTATGTTGTTTGTTATTAACATAATCTATTTATATACCACATATTCGATGGCGAATCCTAAGCTCGGACTTCCTGAAATTGAGATGAACAGTGTGCTTGCGATTCTTATGGGATTAACGTTTATCATTTTGGGAAACTATATGCCTAAAACAAGAAAAAACAGCAATATAGGATTTCGTTTATATTGGACAATGTATAATGAAATAACCTGGAAAAAATCCAATAGATTTGCAAGCTACGTTATGATGATTGCCGGTGTGATTTCAGTAGTTGTGGGATTTTTTGCAAAGAGCATAGTAGCAATGATAGTTTTACTTGCATCATTGCTGATAGCAATTCTTATTATGACGGTTTATGCATATATAGTTTACCGTGAAGAAAGGGCGAAGGAAGATGGGAAAATTGATAAAGAGTAACTATAAGTTTTTAATTTTTCTTGCAGTTTTTGGATTGATTGGCGGCTATTTTTCTGCCGTGTACTCGATTCAGGGTATAAATGAAGAATTGCTTAATGAAGCGGTTGCCCAAGTCGGCAGCTTGGAGTTTCTTATAGCAATAACAACGTTGCAATCTTTAAGCTATGCATTGATTTTCGGTATCCTCGGCAAATATTTTGCCACAAAAGTTGGACTCTGGAGAAGAATTACTTTTGAAAAAGAGGGTATAATTGCAGCAATAATTGTTTCGTTGGCAGGCGGAGTTCTGCTGATTTATTTAGATGTTTTTCTTTTTAATAATTATTTGGTTGCAGTTGCCGAAAGCTATATTACTAAACCTACGTTTGAATATATTATGGCAGCCCTTACTTATGGTGGCGTTGTTGAGGAAATAATGATGCGCCTGTTCCTGATGTCTTTTGTGGCATTTATTATCAAAAAAATAAATGGCGAAGATGAAATAAGTACTAAGAATTTGATAATATCGAATGTTATTTCATCTATCCTCTTTGCAGCAGGACACCTTCCAGCAATGGAACAGATGATGGGACTTAGCTCATTTACTATTTTCAGATGCTTTTTACTCAATGGTGGTATTAGCTTGCTTTTCGGCAGAATTTATAGAAAATACGGAATACAGTACTCAATGCTCGCCCACGTAGGTGTGCATATTATTTCAAAGCTGATATGGATACTGTTTTTATAATTAAAAATCCCTCGCAATTTGCGAGGGATTTTTTTATGAATTTGAAATGCGATTTGCTATACTGATAGAAACGCTTTCGGGACTTACATATGCTTCACCGTTAGGTGTGCCTGTTTTGGGATCATAATTGTTGGAACGGTTGTTATACCAACATTCCGGTTCCTTATTATCTTTCTTCTTTATTTTTTTGATAAGCTTTTTGATAAAGTTCATAGGACACCTCCAATCAATCTGTTTTCTAATTACAGTATAGCATATATATTTTTCCTTGTCAAGATAAAAATCCCCCCGCAAAAGTTTTGCAGGGGGTGTTTTCTATTTACAAGAATTAATTACTTGTTATCTTTGATTGCAGCCTGAGCAGCAGCAAGACGAGCGATCGGCACACGGAAGGGTGAGCAAGATACATAGTCAAGACCGATGCTGTGGCAGAATTCAACAGATGTGGGGTCGCCACCGTGTTCACCACAGATACCAACGTGAAGGCTGGGGTTAACGGGTCTGCCAAGTGTAACTGCCATGTTCATAAGCTTACCAACACCAGTCTGGTCAAGTTTTGCGAAAGGATCGTTTTCGAAGATCTTAGCATCGTAGTAAGCATTGAGGAACTTACCAGCATCATCACGAGAGAAGCCGTATGTCATCTGTGTAAGGTCGTTTGTACCGAAGCAGAAGAAGTCAGCATTAGCAGCGATTTCGTCAGCTGTGATACAAGCTCTGGGAATTTCGATCATTGTACCTACTTCGTAGTCAAGCTTTATGCCTGCAGCTGCGATCTCGGCATCGGCAGTTTCAACAACTACCTTCTTAACGTACTTAAGCTCCTTAACGTCGCCAACCAGCGGGATCATAATCTCGGGCTTTACGTTCCAGTCAGCGTGTGCCTTCTGAACGTTGATAGCGGCGCGGATAACAGCGGAGGTCTGCATCTTTGCAATCTCGGGGTATGTTACTGCGAGACGGCATCCACGGTGACCCATCATCGGGTTGAATTCGTGGAGAGAAGAGATGATAGCCTTGATGTCATCAACGCTCTTGTTTTGTGCCTTTGCAAGAGCCGCGATATCCTCTTCTGTCGTGGGAACGAACTCATGGAGAGGAGGATCGAGGAATCTGATGCAAACGGGTGCGCCTTCAAGAGCCTCATAGAGCTTCTCAAAGTCGGACTGCTGGTAGGGAAGGATCTTCTGGAGAGCAACTTCTCTCTCTTCAGCAGTATCGGAGCAGATCATTTCACGGAATGCTGCGATTCTTTCTGCCTCGAAGAACATGTGCTCTGTACGGCAGAGACCGATACCCTCAGCACCGAGCTCGCGAGCCTTCTTGGCATCAGCGGGTGTATCTGCGTTTGTTCTTACCTTAAGTGTACGGAACTCATCAGCCCAACCCATGATCGTGCCGAAGTTGCCGGAGATCTCTGCGTCAACGGTAGGAATGATACCGTCGTAGATGTTACCGGTAGAACCGTCAATAGAAATATAATCACCTTCAACGAAGGTCTTGCCTGCGAGAGTGAACTTCTTGTTCTCTTCGTCCATGTTGATGTCGCCGCATCCCGAAACGCAGCACTCACCCATACCGCGGGCAACAACAGCGGCGTGAGATGTCATACCGCCACGAACTGTGAGGATACCCTGAGCTGCCTTCATACCTGTGATATCTTCGGGAG
>JAZURO010000042.1:0-6272 GCA_045606265.1 Eubacteriales bacterium | reverse complement strand
ATAAATCTGCTGACTCTGTGCATAGGTGTAAAGTCGGTGCTTTTCGGGGAGCACCTGTAACGTCATATTCATTAGCGGTCACGCTCCTTTCCTTTATCCTTGTTTTCTGTCTGCGGCGGTTTCTGCTGTTCCTGCAGGCTGAGTTCGGTCTGCGCTCTCTCCAAGAGATCTCTTTCGGCGGCTTTTCGCTCAGTCAGATAATGACCCCAAAAGTAATTGTCGCCGTCCTTACATTCCCACGTGACATACGGTGTGGAGAAGGATGGGTTATGTCCGATTACAAACTCCGCCTTACCGATAAAGATAGAGTCGGTAATGGTATATCCCGCATTGGTTCTGCTCATTATCGTTCCTCCCTTCGCTGTGCTTGTTTTTCGGCTTGTATCTGCTTTTGAATTTCTGCAAGCCGTTCCTTTGCCCATTCGGGCATACACTCCGGCTTGACTACGCCCTCAACCTCGTAACGCTCGTACCGTAGTTCTTCTCCGGTGTAAAGGTTCTTGCAGAAACACGCCCTGCCGTGTGGGTTGCCCTTGGCTCCGTTACCGCCCGTAACATATACAAGCTGACGGTCGGCGCTCTGATATTCGGGTCGAAACACCGTTTTTCTAATTGCTACGACCTCATCGACGATACTTTTATCGTAATCGTTGGGATAACACATATCGGGGGTGATAGGTTCACGGGGGACGGTTATCTTTGCCCATTCTGCCCGTACTTTTTCGGTCAGTTGCTTTACACGGTCGGCAAACAACTCCAACATACCAATGTAGTCGTTACCCACCATACATTCCGTGTACCGTTCACGAACCATGACGATAAGGTTTTCCTTTTCGCAGAAGCCGCAAAAAAACGGGTTTTCGCTGTGTTCATCTACGCCGAAAACAACCTCACTTTGACCTATGCGGAAAGAGTTTTTTATCTCATAGTTTTCCGCCATTCGTTTTGTCTGTTCCATTGCTCACATCTCCTTTTACTGAATTGTCGGTATGTAAAAGGGACGACTTTTCAGCCGCCCCCACGGATCACTTTTTCCTTGCGTTGCGGATTCTGAAATAGATCAGCAATGCGCCTACTGCCAAAAACAACCCTAAACCGATCATTGTTTTAACATCCACGGCTTACAACTCCTCTCTGCGTCGTTTTCTGCTATAAAGGGCAATACCAATAAGAGAAGCACCGGACAGACCCATCAAGCCGAACCAAAGAGGAAGATTACTGTTATCGCCCGTCTGCGGAGAGTCGGGTACTTCGGGTTCAGGTTCGGGTTTGCGTTCGTTGTGCATCTCTACAATGGTAACGGAACCCTCGATTACTGCCGCCGTCTTATCTTCGGGGAGGATATAATCGGCGTTCTTATCGTCGGATACCTCGGATACAACGTACTCGCCGTCAATGCGGAGGTTTTCAATGATGATTTCACCATTTGCATCGGTGGTGAACACTTCGTCATAACCGTTTGTGCCGGTGACACGGAAGGAGAAGCCTTCCACTACGCCGTCGGAGGAGGTCTTTACGATTTTAAGAGAGCCAACCTTGGCGGTGTTCACAAAGCCAATACCTGCTTCATTTTCAACAATGACGGTTTCGCCGTCTGCGGTGATCTCAAAATAATAATAGCCGTCATCCTTATTGAAAAATTCGGGTGCGGTCTTTTCGTAAAGGAAATAGCCGTTATATCGCAGGTTATCCATACGATAAACGCCAGTTTCCATCTCGGTCATTTCGCCTACGAGCTTGTCGATTTCAGCATTAAACTCTCCGTTGCCGTCCACGTCCACATAGATTTCAAACACGGCTCCCGTTAGCTTATTTTCGGGATAATCCTTATCAACCTTGGTGGTCTGCACGGAGCCGACAATAAAGCGGTTCTCAATGACGATTTCCACCGTTTCACCGTCCTCGCTTACCGTCACAGCATAACTGTTTTCGTTCAGCACGAAAGCGGGAGCCGCCTTGATTTCACGCACCACGTATCTGCCGAAAGGTACGTTTTCAAAGAGAAACACACCGATTTCGTTGCTCTCGCAGGTCATCAATGCGGTGTCTGCGGTAAACTCGGTTTCGTTCTCACGGAACAAGCCGAACAGCGCACCGCAGATGGCAAAGCCGTCCTCGTCCAATTTCTTGCCGAGAATGTTGCCACGGATGATCTTGTTTTCAATGGCAGCACCGTCATTTACGCTGATCTTAACGGTTTCGGTATCCTGTCCCGCATACTCAAAGACTACGGGATAAGCGGTATCGGAAAGAATATAATGAGCGTCTGTTGCGATTTCCTTGATATACACGCTTGCTCCCACGGGAAGATCTGTCATAAAGGCAATCTTGCCGTTTTCATCACAGTAGGCAGTTTCAATAAGTCCGTCCTTGGTAATAACCTTGCCGTCCTCGGCGGTCATATCCTCAGCCGCATACAAGCCAAACTGCACCTTGCTGATTTCGCCATTATTACCGATGTCAAAAAGCTCATCAATTTCAAGGTTCTTTACAAGGTCAATTTCTACCTTCTGTCTTTCGTTGACAAAGGAGGCAGAGGTGCTTGTTACGGCAATTTCCTGTCCGGCATACACAAGCTCCACATCTACCTTTTCGCCGTTGAGCACCATTCCAAACGGCGCTGTGATTTCGGAAATTTGGTATTTTCCGAGATAGAGTTCACGGCTCACGGCTGTTCCGTCTGCCGCCGTGGTGATTGTATCGACAACCTCACCCTTGGTATAACGGGTCGTGCCGTCAAGGGTCACAATGTCCTCGGCTGCGGTGATTTCATATACCGCACCTGCAAGACCCTTGATTTCATACACAGGCTGATACACACCGTCCTGCTCGGTAACAGAGAAAAAGACCTCGCCCTGTTTGGTAACGGTAATCGTGCCTTTCTGTGCATAGTTCAGTTTTTCCACGATCACAAGGTCACTTGTGCCGTCCACCTTGAAATCTACGGGAGTGGTATCAAGGACGTATTCACCCGTAGCGGAAATGGTTTCTTCTATAATCTGATAATTGCCGTAAGGGAGAGAGTGCGGAAGCATCAGCATACCCGTTTCATCGGTGTAGTACACCTCAATATCCACAGGGGTAGGATAATTGATACGCTGTACCACAAATTCGCCCGTATCGGTATTCAGCACCTTAAAGCCAATGCCCGCCGCAGGGATAACCTTGCCTGTTTCGGCATCCTTTTTCACGATCTGAATGTCGGACTCAAATACGGCATTATTGATAATAAAGCGGTAGATTTTCTCGTCGGTGTCGATGCTGACCTCAAAGGCGGGTAACAGTTCTTTGCCCTCCCAACCCTTGATTTGCTTTACTACATACACGCCGTAGGGCAGTTCCACTTCGGCAACGCCCGTTTCGTCAATTACAAGGATTGCTTTTTCCTCGTCCTTGCCGTTTTCAAAGCTGCCTGCACTTTTCAAGTAAACCTCAAATTCCGCACCAACTTCGGGAGTTTCAATTTGGGTCTTTCCGTCATCGGTGTGTTTTACAAGGGCAATGGTGCCTTTGATAATATCCTCATACACGTCGATATACTCCGTATTAAGTTCAACGGTGTAGTTACCGGGATATGCGTCCACGTAATACTCATACGGGTCAAGCAAGTACCCCTCGGACGGTGAAATCTCCTGCAAGTAATAGTAGCTGCCGTCGCACGGATAATAGTCGGTCAAAAAGTAGCCGTTCTTATCCGTGGTGTAGGTGTCAAGCAACACGCCGTTTTTGAACACGCCGTACACCGCACCTTCAAGAGTTGCGTCGCCTTGGGTTTCTCCGTATGGCCAACCGTATTCGGTGACGAGCATATCGGAGTCAACCGCAAGGGTCATAGGGACAGCTTCTTCAAAATTATCGTCACCAAAGTAAATATCGGCATCCACCTTGAATACGTCGGCTCTCCATTTCTTCAAGATGTTTTTAACCGTTGCACCCGTGACCTCGTTCCACTTAACATCAATATTCTGTGCTTCGGGTAACACATAACGCATTGCCACGTTTTCCTCGGTCAGTACATATCCCGTACCGATCAGCACATCGTTAAACATTGCAACGCCTGTATGGTCGGTTTTGGCGGTGAGATTGATAGTTGCTCCCGAAAGAGAAGTGCCTTTCAGACGGAAAGTAACACCCTCCACAAAGCCGTCCTCAGAGGACTTTGTGACCTTAACACTACCTCTTTTGAGTTCGTTATAAAAGGATTTCTCGGTCACTTTCTGCCATTCGATAACAGCGGTCTGTGCATCGGGAATGATATATTTTTCCTCGACGTTCACTTCCTCCAAGGTATAGGCGGTGTGTCCTGTAATAAGCACATCCTTGAAAGTAGCAACACCGTTTTTATCGGTCACGGCAAACTGCTCCACCGCATGCCCCGAAAGGGATGTGCCGGAGAGCTTAAACTGAACGCCCTCCACCATATTGTCCTCGCTGGTCTTAACCACCTTCAATTCGCCACGCTTCAAGGTGTTATTGAAAGTGACGGTTGCAGTCTGTCCGCTGACGATGGTAACGGTGCGAACCTCCTGCGGCTCGTAGTAGTCGATATTTTCCTCCGTCACGGTGTAAGTGCCGGGTTTCAAGTCGGAAATTGTGACCTCGCCGCCGTTTGCGGTGGTAACGGTCTTGTTCACGCCGTTGCCCGAAAGGGTGAAGGAAATCCCGTCCACCACACCGTCCTCGCTTGTCTTTACAATCTTGCAGTTGCCGGGGATAATCTCATTTACCGCATTGATCGTAATGGTGGCGTTAGGAGTATCCTTGTTAAGAGTTTTAGTCCAGGATGTAGTTCCGTAGGCTCGGTAGTTGGTCGGAAAAACACTCTCAACGATTTTATATTCGCCGTAAGGAATAGGCATTTCGGACTTCGCATAGCCCGTGCTGTCGGTCGGGCCAATGCGATACTGCTGTCCTGTGGTTGTTTCGGTGGCAATGAATACCGCACCTGCAAGAGCCTTGCCGTCGGTATCCTTTTTGTAAACCTCGATACTGCCGTCATCCTCCCAATACTCTATGGGAAGATGGTAATAGGCATTGGGATAGCTGGACTTGTCACCGGCTTGCCCCATCCAATCGACACGGGAGATTTCGGGGCCACGGTCGTTGCCCACGTGAATGATATAGTCCACACCTTTATAAGTGCCGGAGTAAACGGCAATATGGGTATGGGAGTTTTCTTCCGTACCGAAGATAATCAAGTCACCGGGGGTCAGCTTGCTATGATCCACATTGGAGGCGCTTGTTCCGATTTTCTCAATTTTGCCTTCACTCACAAGACCGTTCAACGCTTTTTGCCAAGTAACAACAGCTTGGGAGTTCCAACCCGTTGCGGCAACAGCATCACTGATAAGGCTTGTGTCAACGCCCTCAATATGAGGGAGGTAGTTGCAGACAAAGTAGGTCACGAAAGAAGCACAGCACAGACCCTTGCTCTCAAAGGTCGCAATGTCGGGTGCTCGACCCGATACGGTGCTGCTGTCGGCAACGTTCTCCTTACCGGAGGTGCTTGTTCCGTAAGAAATATCCGAGAGAATGTTGCTCGGTGTTCGGGAACCGTAACTGTTCGATTGATACAGCGTTCCGTCGTTCTTCTGTGCCTGTACGTTATATCCCGTGTATTCCAAAGCACGGAGAATGTGGCTGTCAGCCATATTGTCGGGCAGGTCGGATGCGACCGCCGCAAATGCACTCATCGGCATTGCCATAATCACCATTACCACGGCAAGCAGAGCCGACAAAAACTTTGACATTTTCTTATTTTTCATAAATCTTCAATCCTTTCTTGTTTTGGATAAAAAAAGAACGCCTGATGTAAAATCAAGCGTTCAGCGTAAATGGGTATTCGGTTTTAACCGCCGTAATTCTTACTGCTCATACAGATGCACACATACCAAGAGGAGGTTGCGGAGTCATACACAGCACCTACCGCCATATAGCCGTATTCAGAGCTGCCTACATAGTTCCAATGCTTGCTGCTATTCTTAAACCCCGTAGCAATTCTCTGTGCGATCTCGTCAGCCGTGCCGCCCCAATTACCTTTGGCGATAGCTTCTCGATTATAGCCTTGATAGTAATTTGCACTTGCATCACAGCCGTAAAGGGTCATATCTATAAACTCACCATATTTTAATGCGGTACAGGCATCGGCACTATCGGTATGAGAAAAGTTTGTGATAAGCTGCTTTGCTCGGTATTCCGCAACGGCGGTGAGTCCGGGTAAAATGACCGTCTGCGTGTCGCCTTGTGCCAAGCGGTATTGATTGATATATTCA
>JAZURO010000041.1:0-7458 GCA_045606265.1 Eubacteriales bacterium | reverse complement strand
ACCGCTTGGCCTCCGACTTGTGTGGAGCGCGTAGCTCCACGAACACGGCGTTTCTTTGATAGCTTTCTTTGCGCCTGTGCTGTCAAAGAAAGCGGCTAAACGGCTTTGCTGTCAAGATTTGTTAGACGCTTTTTCTTTTGCCACAAGAGGCACAAAAGAAAAAGCTTTGCAAAAAGAAAAATGCCGAGATGCGCTCGTGTCGCGCGGGCACCACCTTTGAAAAGGTGGACGAAACAATAGCACGGGGGTTGTGCTAACATCTCTATAAACCCCAATTTAGATACAAGAGGTAAAATATGTATCAGAATATTCTTGAACAATCAAAAAATATTATAGAAGAATTTTTGTCCATTGCTCCAATGAACAATGGAGAGATACTTGTTGTAGGTTGCTCGTCGAGTGAAATCGTCGGCAAAACCATCGGCAAGGGCTCTGATTTCAATGCCGCAAAGGCAGTTTATGACGGAATTGCTCCTGTGCTTGAAGAGAAGAGAATATACCTTGCTGCGCAGTGCTGTGAGCATCTAAACCGTGCGCTTGTAGTCGAGAGGGAGTGCGCTGAAAAATACGGACTTGAAATCGTTTGTGTAGTTCCCAAGGCAAAAGCGGGTGGCTCGTTTGCTGCCACAGCTTATGAGAATTTCAATAATCCCGTCGTGGTTGAAGCGATAAAAGCGCACGCAGGGATTGACATCGGCGCTACTCTTATCGGAATGCATTTGCGCCACGTGGCGGTACCTGTTCGACTCTCAATGAAAACACTTGGTGATGCAACGCTTACCTGCGCCCGTACCCGCCCAAAATATATCGGTGGCCCGAGGGCGTGTTATGAGGGTTGAAAAACTATATAATTGTGGCACAATTCGGGTGTAATTTATATGAAAGGGCAATGATATGAAAAGGTTAATTACGATTTTACTTGTTTTGATAATGACGTTTTCTTTATCCTGATGTGTGTTTATAACACATATGAAAAAATAAAGCTTTCAAATGAGCTTGTTGCCATTTTGCTTGAAAAGGGAATAATTGAATAAATTATATTTAGTAGAGCTTTTGTTCTTCTTATTTTTTGAAAGTAGTCTTGAAAAATTCAGAAAATAAATGTATAATAAACTTATAATTCACTAAAAAAGAGGACTTGTTATGAAAAAACTCTTAGTATTTGTTTTGATTTTGGCTTGTATTACGGCGCTTGCTTCGTGCGGCGGTGAAAATGGAGATAACAATCAAAACGGCGGAAGCAAAAACACGTTACCCTGTAAGCATTTTGTAACCGAAGTGCTTGAAGGCAGACAGCCAACCTGCACAGCGGAGGGTTTTACTGACGGTGAAAAGTGTAAGATATGCGGTGTAATTCTCGTTTCGCAAACGGTTATCGAAAAATTGGAATGTACCGAGAGTGATTGGATTATCGACCGTGAGCCCACCTTGGAAGAGGACGGACAAAAGCACACGGAATGTACCGGTTGCGGAAAAATTATGAGAGAAGAAGCAATTCCAAGCGCTACCTTGGTTGAGCTTACTCCCGCAGAGTTTATCGAATACTATTCATATTTTTTGGAGAGTACCGATTTGGGTGACAGCATTTCCAATGACGTCAGACTGTGTTATACGGTCAATGCAATTATGAACGGCTCACACACCGCAGAAGAGTTTTGCACTCTTGTTTCAAAAGGCGGAATGGAGGGCGCAGGTTTTAGCAAATTCCAGGTTGAGCAAATGTACGGCTTGTATTTTTGGGAAAGCATAAACGACGGAAAAACCGAAATACAGTTTGAAACGATTGTTGATTTTATGGCAATAGATCTTGCCAATGATGAAAATGCCAAGGCATTGATAGATTCACAAACTGCCGAAGATCTTCTTGAGCTTTCAGAGGGCTTGGATGATTTCAAGTATCAAATGAATAATTGTTTAACTAAGGAAGAATTCAGGGAATTCGGCAAGGCACAATTCGGTGATAGCTGGCTCGTGCAGACTGCGTGTGATACGCTGTTCGACAGTGCTAAAAAAACCGACGGCAAGGCAAAGATGGTTGACATACTAAGGACATCTCAATCAGTATCGAGTTTTTTGTTTGCGGATTATGCAGAGACCATAGAAGGATATCTTTACGTTTATGACGTAATACAACAGGAATGCTCTTATGAAGAGTTTATTCCGACTTTGCAAAGAGTAGTTGCATCACTTTCGGATACAAAGCATTACATAAATGTTGACAACAGCGCTGTTCAGCAGGCGTACATTATGTATTTCAATAAGCTTGGCTTGGTGTCGAACGGTAGAATTTTTGGCGGTGATTTTGTTTCGTTTGTGATTGACACAGCGAACACCAATCCTACGATTTCAGCCAACGTTTCAGAGGACAGTAAGCTCAGACTTCAGGATATTGTTTTGATCAACGAATTTCTTTCTGATACGAACAGATATACTTATGATGCTCTTGCAGAAAAGTTCAGCGTACTTAAAGAAAGCTTGAAAACCGATATAATATCTTCAAATGCTTTTGACGCAGATAGGGTTTTGTCAATTTACTGCTTTTACTATGCTGTTAGCAAATAATACTTTTATGGCACCGAGCTTATGCTCGGTGCTTCTTGTTAAATTCAACTTTTTGCCAAAAATTTCACAAAATCTATTGATAAATTGACAAAAGTGTGATATATTAATAAGTGGTAAAGATTGGGCTATAACAAAATTCTGCCCGAATACGTAATGAAAGGAAAAAATTACTATGACTTACAACAAGAAATCCATTGAGGATATTGAAATCGTTGAAGGCGCGAGAGTCCTTGTAAGATGCGATTTTAACGTTCCTCTTAAAGATGGCGAGATCACAAGCGATAAGAGAATCGTAGAAGCTCTTCCCACTATCAAATATTTGCTCGCTAAGGGCGCAAGAGTTGTTCTTTGCTCTCATATGGGCAAGCCCCACAACATCCTTACAGAAGGATTTGGCCTTACAAAGAAGGAAAAGAAGAAGGTTGAGGCGCTTCCCGAAGAAGAAAGAGAAGCAGTTAAGGCAGAGCTTCTTGCAAAGGCACTTAAAGATGACAAGAAGAAGCTCACACTTGCTCCCGTTGCAGCTCGTCTTAACGAATATCTTGGCGGCAAGGTAACTTTTGCAGAGGATATTATCGGTGCTGATGCACAGGCAAAGGTAGCAGCTCTTAAAAACGGTGAAGCAGTTCTTCTTGAAAACGTACGTTTTGACGCAAGAGAAGAGAAGAACGGCGAAGATTTTGCAAAAGAGCTTGCAAAATACTGTGACATTTACGTAAACGATGCTTTCGGTACAGCACACAGAGCGCACGCTACAACAGCAGGTGTCGCTATGTACGGTGGTGTTCCCGCAGTTTGCGGTTACCTTATTCAGAAGGAAATCGGCGTTATGGGTAAGGCACTCACAACACCCGAAAGACCCTTCGTTGCTATCCTTGGCGGCGCTAAGGTTGCAGATAAGCTCAACGTTATCAATAATCTTCTTACAAAGGTTGATACACTTATTATCGGTGGCGGTATGGCATATACATTCCTCGCTGCTAAAGGTTATGGTGTCGGCAAGTCACTTCTTGACGATACAAAGATCGATTACTGCCGTGATATGATGGCAAAGGCAGAAGCAAATGGCGTTAAGCTCCTTCTTCCCGTTGACGTTGTAACAATCGCAGATTTCCCCAACCCCATTGATGCTCCCGTTGAAACACTTATGGTCGAAGCTGATGCTATTCCCGCTGACAGAGAGGGCTGTGACATTGGTACAAAGACATGTGAGCTTTATGCACAGGCAGTGCTTGAAGCAAAGACGGTTGTTTGGAACGGACCTATGGGCGTATTTGAAAATCCCATTCTTGCAAAGGGAACAATGGCAGTTGCTGATGCACTTGCACAGTCAAGCGCAACAACTATCGTAGGTGGCGGTGACTCTGCGGCTGCTTGCGAAACACTTGGATTTGCTTCCAAGATCACACACATCTCCACAGGTGGCGGTGCATCTCTTGAATTCCTTGAAGGACTTGAGCTTCCCGGTATTGCTTGCCTTGAAGACAAATAATTAAAATCTGTTTGCTGTGCTACACCGTAGCACAGCAAAATTATGCATAAGGAGAAACATTATGAGAAGATACGTTATCGCAGGTAACTGGAAGATGAATTTTACTCCTTCCGAGGCAACTGCATTTATAAATGAAATCAAACCCTTGGTTGAGGGTAAGAATAATTGTGACATTATCTTTTGCGCTCCCTTTGTAACCATCGCATCCGCTATGGAAGCGGCAAAGGGCTCAAACATCAAGATCGGTGCGCAGAACGTTCACTTTGAAGAAAAGGGTGCGTTCACGGGTGAAATTTCCGCTAAAATGCTTAAAGAGATCGGTGTTGAATACGTAATAATCGGTCACAGCGAGCGCCGTCAGTACTTTGGCGAAACAGATCACACAGTAAACCTCAGAACAAAGGCAGCTCTTGCAGCAGGTCTTAAAGTTATTCTTTGCCTTGGTGAAGTTAAGGAAGAAAGACTTGCAGGCATTACTGATGAGGTTGTCGGTATGCAAACCAAGCTTGACCTCGCAGGCATCTCTGCTGAGGAGCTTAAAAACGTAATTATCGCATACGAGCCCGTTTGGGCGATTGGAACAGGCCTTACAGCTACTCCCGAGCAGGCAGACGAAACCTGCGGAGTAATCCGTAACGTTGTTGCACAGCTTTACGGCAGAGAAGTGGCAGAGGAGCTTATCATTCAGTACGGTGGTTCTATGAACGATAAAAATGCCGCTGAGCTTCTTTCAAAGGTAAACGTTGACGGTGGACTTATCGGTGGCGCTTCCCTTGTTGCAGAGAAGTTTAACGCAATTGTTGACGCAGCACAGTAATTTAATAAAATAATTAAGCACCCATTTTGGTGGGTGCTTTTTTTATCTTCTTTTTTTAGATCTGCGTTTTGGCTTTGATGCTTTTATGCTGATGAGTGCGCCAAGCGGGAACATAACAAAAGAGAGCGCGTGCAAGCATAGGCGAAGCCATATATTCATACCCGAGTTAAGGGTGTGCGGAAGGGCAAAGGAAATAAGCATTGAAAGGATGACAAATCCTGCTCCGCAAAGGATTGCCACAAGATAGGGGGCTTTTTTATTTAGCTTAGAGCAAGCAAAACCACCAAAGAAAGCCGAAATAAATGCCGATACATATCCAATTGGAGTTACAAGGGCAGTGGGGTCGTCCGTCATCAATGCGGCGGCAGTACTTGCAAAAAGCAGAGCAAGACTTATGCCTGCCGTAATAAGTAAACCCAAAAACGAGCTTTTCAGAGCTGTGTTAATTGTTGCATCCGTTCCGTGAGTGCTTTTTTTGTGATGCTTGACGGGTGTTCTTTTATTTTTCATAATATCCTCCGATTTTCGCTTTTTATAAATATATGAAAGCAAAGGACAAAATATGAAACGTTTGAAATCATATATATTGCCACCTGAAATTGGCATCATAACAATTCGCAAAAAATCCCCCGTGCAATCGCACGGGGGAGGGGATTTTATTTTGTGGATTTATTTTTTAGACCAACTGCCGGTTGCCTTGTTACCACTACCATTCCAAGCATTGGTAATCTTATAGCAATTATTAGAGCCAATTGTAAGGTCAATTGTTTGATTCCATACATTAGTCCAAGCATAGGAGGATGTATTTGTCGTACTAGCTGATTCATTCATACGACAGAAAATAACATTGTTATATCCTTTGGGAATATATCCTTCGTAAATATTATCTCCGTTTGTATCAGTCAATTTGAACCAAGCATCACCATCATTATTCCAAACACGTGCAACAAACCAAGCATTATCATTTTTCCACTCGGTTCCATTTGAAGCAGAAAGATCAAGATAAATCTTCACACTTTCAACAAATTTCTTTTGGTTACTTTCATAATACATTGAATATGTCTTACCATGTGTAACACTGGAATTAGTAATCTTGATTGATTCTTCACCGCCACCAAGAACCTTAAATTCGGTTGCAAAGTTAGGAAGATTGAATGAATAAAGACCAACGGTTCCTGCGGTAGTTTCTTTCTTCATATCGAGAGTTACACCCATGTAGTTATATTGAGGAGTATCCCATTTCCAGTTGTTTTGGAAGTAGATAGTCTTATATCCTTCTACATACTTAGCAGATGCTAAATCGTCCGTTGAATTTTGATCATCACCGTCCCAAACCATTGAGTAGATAGTTTCATTTTCTGCATCAGCAATATTTACATTAACTGACTGTTTGCGATTTTCTCCTTGCTGACTTGCATCTATACCGCTGAAAAGAAAACCGGTTGCATAAGCGGGAACTTCAAATTTATATATGTCATATGTACCATCAGTGCCAACTTTTGTCATAGATTGACCGGGGAATGGAACATTATTCCAAGAGTTAACAATTTCTTCACCGTTTACGGTTGTGGTATGTTCATACCAATAGTAGATTTTTACATCTTCCCACAACCAGTTATTCTGGAAGTATATTGTCTTAGTATTACTGTAAGTAACGGTTACACCCTCGTGTGTAGCCGTACCGTACATACCACGGTCAGCGCCGTAGAGCTGATCGAATACGATGGGAGTATAGTCGGTTGCTACATCTTTGAGGTCTTCTTCGGTCAAATCGCTAACCTTTACACCGCCATGTGTGGGAACTCCGTATCTGATATTGGAGAATGCATCACAATATTCGCCTGCTTCTGCTCTTACCCAAGGATATCTCTGACCTGTTGCGTCATCTTGGTTTTCAAATTCATAGTAGTGGTAATTTACCCAATCACCGTAATAAACGTTAACGTTTTCGCAAGTCAGGAAGCTTGCTGTTGCGTTACCGGAGTGTCTGCCGTCGGAGTAGGGCTCTTCGGTGTGACCGATAAGCATACCGCATCCACGGAATGCATACCACTGGTAAGCGGAAACAACGTCGTTATATACGTCCATTTCTGCAGCGGAAATAACGTTTTCCATCTTAACCGTTGCATCACCCCATTTACCGCCGATTATTCCGCCCATTCCACAGCCGAATGAACCCCAAAGGCCGGAAACCTTAACTGATGAGTCAACTGTAACGTTCTTGAAAGTATGGCTGTATCCTTGGCTTACGTCAGTACCGTAGGGACCGTAGCTTACTTCACCTACAACACCGCCTGTATAACGGTTGTAGTTTGCAATATTAGAATCGGTAACAACGATATTTTCAAAGTGGCAAACGCCTTGCGCATAGCCAACTACTATACCCATATCAACGCATTCAAATACGATTTCTGCACCGCTTATTGCAAGATTTTTAACTGTTGCGTCCTTAATGGAAGCGAACAGACCGCCACCCGCTGTGCTGTAAGTATATGTGCTGTAATTTTCCTTGTCAGGGTCAAGGTCCCAACCATTTTGCTTGAGATTATAAACTGTATGATTCTGACCGTCAAATACTCCCTTAAAT
>JAZURO010000040.1:0-6102 GCA_045606265.1 Eubacteriales bacterium | reverse complement strand
TAGTGGAAAAGGTGGACGAAACAATAGCACAATGCGAGTGCGAACAAATAGACGCAATCCAAATTCACGGCTACAATAGGTAGTAGCAAATCGAGGTTTTTTCGTGTTTATACACGAAAATAACAATGCATTGAATATTCGCAGAATTTCAATGCTCGATTTGCGCAAAATTAAGTCGAGTCAGCACAAACTCTATGGCTACACCCCAAAAACCATTCAAGGTTTTTCGGGGGCGTGGGGGCGGTTTTGTAAAAAAGCCCCCACATCTTCAGTAAGTAACCCCCCCACATTCTTATTTTGTAACTCTTCGAAAAGCCAAATTTATAAAAAATCTACATATATTATATCACGTGTGCGTATAAATGTAAAGTCAAAACGTCATTTTTTGTTTTCCAAAAATTTTTTATATTTTTTTCAAAAAAACTATTGACAAAAGCAAAATTTCTGCTATAATGATAACAGTAATAGTAATCATTACTGATTACGGCTACAAAAAATATAACGAAAGGACTTGAAAAATGAGATATTCCCACCAGCGAGAATTAATTCTCGAGGCGGTAAAGGGTGTCAAAACTCATCCAACGGCTGATATGGTTTATGACAGCTTGCGCGAGGAAAATCCTCACCTCAGTCTTGGAACGGTTTATCGCAACCTGAGTTTGCTTGCCAAGAACGGAGACATAACTCCGATCTACACGGGTGACAACAAGGTTCACTATGATGGCGACACCGAGCCCCACTGTCATTTTGTTTGCAAGGGCTGCAGCAAGATAATCGACATTTTCATCAAGCCCCAGATTCCCTCCGAGATTCTTGATAAAAAAGAATTTTTCGTTGAGGACGGCAAAACTTTATTCTATGGACATTGCAGGGATTGTGTAAAAGGTTCCCTGTAAAATAAAACAAAAACAAATTATATTAAAAGAAAAAAAGGAGATTTTGATTATGGCTAAATATGTATGTTCAGTTTGCGGTTACGTTCACGAGGGAGATTCCGCACCCGAAAGATGCCCCGTTTGTAAGGTTCCCGCTTCTAAATTCAATGAAGTAAAAGGTGATAACAGAGTTTGGGCAGCAGAGCACGTTGTTGGTGTTGCTCAGGGCGCTCCGGAAGAAATTATAATGGGTCTTCGCTCCAACTTTGAGGGCGAATGCACAGAGGTTGGTATGTATCTTGCAATGGCAAGAGTTGCTCACAGAGAGGGTTATCCCGAAATCGGTCTTTACTGGGAAAAGGCAGCTTGGGAAGAAGCAGAGCACGCTTCAAAGTTCGCTGAGCTTCTTGGCGAGATGGTAACCGATTCAACAAAGAAGAACCTTCTTCTCAGAATCGACGCTGAGCACGGCGCAACACAGGGCAAGTTCGACCTTGCTAAAATGGCTAAGGAACTTAACCTTGACGCAATCCACGACACAGTTCACGAAATGGCTCGCGACGAAGCTCGTCACGGAAAGGCATTTGAAGGACTTCTTAAGAGATATTTTAGCTGATTATGAAAAGAAGAAAATCAAAAAGCAGCGCAAAAAACACCCTTTTGATTCTTGTTTTGGGATGTGTTCTTTGTATTGTCGCTGTGCTTATACTCACCTGCGGCAACGAAACGGAAAAAATCACCTCACAAGAAGCATACGAAATCGTGCTTGAAGACTTGGGATTGACCTCCGAACAGATGGGCAACCCACATATCCACGAGGGTACTTACGAAAATCAACCCTGCTATAATATATACGTTACAGCGAATGGAAAATCTTTGACCTACGTTGTTTCAACCGAGGGCGAAATTTTATATAAGGGCGAAGGCGAACACAGTCATTGATGCGTTTTCCCTTTAAGTAAGAATTGCTGCGAAATTCGTTTCGGTAAATTTTCAAAACTTCTTGAAAATATTTTGCCAAACGAGTTCAATAAATCTGTTTTTCATTTCCAACCTTTTTTGACAAAGGTTCTCCTATAAATAAAAAGTGCAAAGCCGAGAGGGTGGGACTTGTCCCACCCTCTTTGGTGTCATTTACACACTTTGCCAAAACAAAAGAAGGTCTATTTTCCCAAAACACTTGAAATTGATAAAAAGTGGGAGTATAATAATAGATGAGTATGGGTTTATCTCCCTTCCTAAAAATTTCATTTCAGGAGAAAAAAGATGAAGCAAAAAAGATTTATTTTAGTTTTTGTTGCTATTTTATTATTTGGATTGATAGTGACTTCGTGTACAGAGAAAGAAGCCGATGTCACAACGACTGCGCATCAGCACACGGTTGTTGTTGACGCTGCTGTTCCCGCAACCTGCGCAGGCACGGGACTTACAGAGGGCTCACACTGTTCCGATTGCGGAGAGATCCTTGTTGCGCAGGAAAGAATTGACAAGCTTCCTCACACGGTAGTTATCGACAAGGCGGTTGAGTCAACCTGCACAAGCACGGGACTTACTGACGGACGTCACTGCTCCGTTTGCGGAGAAATTATCGTTCCTCAGCTTGAGGTTTCTCTTAAAGCGCACTCGTATCTTTACGAATACAGTATGACCTGTAATATTTGCGGTCAGGTTAAAAACACGACCTGCCCTCACGAAAACGTTCAGGTTTTAAGCGGCAGACCTTCAAACTGTATGGTTTTGGGTCTTACCGACGGAGAAAAATGTCTTGATTGCGGTGATATACTCACCGCCCAATCCATTATTCCGAAAACGTACGATCACGAATTTGAAAACGGATACTGCAAGGTGTGTGATACAAGAAAGCCAAGCCAGAATCTTGCGTATGAGGTAAACAATGACGGAACCTGCACAATAACCGGCATTGGAGAATGTACGGACACGGAGCTGTATTTCCCCGATATAATCGACGGACACGTTGTTGTCGGCATAGCATCAACGGCATTCACAAACAACAGGAACATCACAAAGATAGAATTTTCCGAAACAATTAAATACATAGATTCAGAAGCTTTTCAAGGTTGCGACAGCATCAAGGAAATATTTATACCAAGCAACATAGAGCGCATATCTACTGCTGTATTCTCTCGTTGCTCAAATCTTGAAAGCATAACGGTTGATAAGGATAATCCAAAGTACCGTTCAGAAGGCAACTGCTTAATAAAAATCGAAGAAAACACGATAATTGCGGGTTGCCAGAACAGTGTAATTCCCACCGACGGCAGTATAAAAGCAATAAGCGCCTATGCATTTCACGGACAAAAAAATCTTAAAAGTATAACCATTCCCGACAGCGTTAAATCTATCGGTTATTATGCCTTTGCTGTTTGTGACGGACTTACGACCGTAACAATTCCCGACGGTGTCACGTCTATTGCCTTCGGCACGTTTATTAACTGCGGAAACCTCAGAGAAGTAAATCTCGGCAAAAACGTTAAAATTATTGATACGGCTGCCTTTGCATCTTGCGACAAGCTTGCAAAAATTGTTATTCCCGACAGTGTTGAGTATATTGGTGAAATGGCATTCGAAAGTTGCGTAAGTCTTACAAGCATAACCGTTGGCAGCGGTGTCACCAAAATAGAAGAAAACGCATTCTCAGGTTGCTATAAGCTTGTGGAGGTTATCAACCGTTCATCAATTGATTTGTATGTGAACAGCTCTCACAACAGTGCAATCACACGTTATGCAAAGGTAGTTCACAACGGCGCAACAAAAATCGTTAATCAGAACGGATATTTGTTCTATCCCGACAGCGAAGTGAATTATTTCCTCGGATATTCGGGAACAGAGTCCGATCTTGTTCTCCCCGAAAGTCTTAACGGCGAGAGCTATGAGATATACCAATATGCCTTTTACAACAGATTTGATGCCAACGATAACGTTGTAAGCGTGGTTATTCCTGAGGGAGTTACCACCATTGGCGATTACGCATTTTTCGAGTTGAATACCCTTAAAAACATATCTATTCCAAGAAGTATTACAACAATCGGCAAAGACGTGTTCAAGGATTGCACAAATATCGAAAGTGCAACGTGTCCCGCATTTGCAATGATATTGATTCCCAAGGACAGCTTAAAAATTGCCGTTTTTAATAATGGCACGACTATTCCCGATAATGCTTTGTCAGGATCTAAAAAGCTTGAAAGCGTAGTTTTCCCCGAGAACGTTACAAGTATCGGTAACTCTGCATTTGCGGTAACGGGCTTAAAATCTCTGGTTATTCCTCACGGTGTTACCCATATTGGAAAAAGCGCCTTTTCAAGCAGTTCCTTAGAAAATATAGTACTTCCCGATACCCTTATTGAAATCGGCGATTATGCGTTTTCACATACCGTCTTTGAAAATATAGTAATTCCGGGCAGCGTTACAACAATCGGAGAAGGTGCATTTTCAAAGAGTATGTTGACAAGTATAGTAATTCCCGACAACGTTACAAGTCTTGGAGCATCGGCTTTTGAAGAGTGCTCTCAGCTGACAAGCGCAAGCATTGGAAACGGCATTACGGAAATCAAAGGCAACACGTTCTATCGTTCCACAAATCTCAGAGATCTGACCATTGGCAAAAACGTTACAACTATTGGTCACCGTGCTTTCTCTCATTGTTCAAGACTTAAATGTGTGGTAATTCCCGACAGTGTCACAACAATATCATCAAGTGCCTTCTATGCCTGCAAAGACCTTGCAAGCGTAACGCTTGGAACAAATCTTGCCTCAATAGGAGCGAGTGCTTTTGAGGAATGCCCGAAGATCGTTGAAATAATCAACCATTCTTCCCTTACCTTTACCGGTACGTTTTTAGACAACGGCGGAATTGCCTATTATGTAAAGGAAATACATAGCGGCCCCTCAAAAATTGTTTATGAGGACGACTACTATTATTACACCTTTGAGGGAGTGAACTATCTCCTTGGCTCAATGGACAAAACAGAAATAACCGAGCTGGTTTTACCCGAAAGCTATCACGGGGAGAATTACGAAATTTATAATTATGCGTTCTATAATTTCGGAGGAATCACAAGCGTTGATATTCCAAAATGTGTGTCCTCAATCGGTGCATATGCGTTTTATATGTGTAAAAGTGTTTCTGAAATAAATATCCCCGACAGTGTTACAAGTATCGGAGACTGTGCGTTCAGATTCATTGACGGAATCGTGAGCATCACGCTTCCAAACAGCATTAAAGACGTCGGCTCATACGCATTTGCAGACTGCCCGAATCTTTCTGAAATTGATTTGCCCGACAACATTGAGTATATCGGTGATCATATGTTCTCAAACTGCACAAGTATCGTTAATATTACAATTCCCGAAAGCGTAACAAGTATCCACGACGGTGCGTTTTTCGGTTGTATAAGTCTTGCAAGCATTGATATTCCCAAAAACGTTAATTCTGTGGGTATGTCCGCATTCTCAGGATGCGACAGTCTTACAAGCATTGTATTCCCCGACAACCTCAGATACGTGAATTTTTACGTTCTTACCGGTTGCAATAATCTCACCGAGGTCACCTTCCCCGGAACCGTTTCTCAAATAGGCGAAAATGCCTTCGCATACTGTTCAAATCTTACCTCCATCTATTTCAAAGGTACAATCGAACAGTGGGAGGCACTAAAAAAGAAAAATATGTGGAACTATTCAACAGGTGAATATACCGTTTATTGTACCGACGGTACTGTTTCAAAACAATAATTAAAGGGTGGGATTTTTCCCACCCTTTAATTATTGTTTTGCCACTTTTTGAGAAAGTTACAAAGAAAGGGGTTTCTGTTCTTTTTCGAGAAAAGTTACAGAGAAAAACTTTTCCGTTCTTTTTTGAAAAAAAGAACCAAAAAACTTTTTTGTGGGACTTCGTGGCAAAACTCTGAGCAAATCGTGTTGCGTTGCAACACAAAACAATTTTAGGGGCATTTTAACAGGCGCCCTCAAAATTGAGGATTTGCTGCTCGGTTAATAGACATAATATTTGTGCGAACATATTGAAAAAGCGGGGCAAAACTTTTTTATCGCCTTGGTTAGTGCTAACAAATCGACACAATCGAAATTCACGGCTACAATAAGCAGTAGCAAATCGAGGTTTATTCGTGTTCATACACGAAAATAACAATGCATTGAATATTCGCAGAATTTCAATGCTCGATTTGCGCAAAATCAAGTCGAGTCAGCACAA
>JAZURO010000039.1:0-3094 GCA_045606265.1 Eubacteriales bacterium | reverse complement strand
TGCAGACATATCGTAAAAATTTGTGAGGAGGCATAACAATGGATGTTAGGGAAAAGTTGGTGGAGATTGTAAAAAGGGCGGCGTATCATTGTTTGCCGAGCAATACGCAAGACTTTCATATCATTATGTTTGTTACGGATTTGCTTGCCCACGACGTAACAGTGCAGGAGTGGATTCCTGCAAGTGAACCTCCCGAAGAACACGACAGTATTTGGGCAAAGCTGTATGGCACAAAAAGTTGGCAACCTGGACTATTCCGTAAATGTTCTTTTGAGGTTCTTGCTTGCGTTGAAAAGAAAAACGGAAGCAGACGGGTTATTTCAATACGCACATATGATGGGAAATGGGATAACAATAAGCTGAACGAAGAAACAGTTATTAGCTGGCAATCAATGCCCCAACCGCCGAAAGGAGAATGATTATGGCTAAGTGTACGGGAGTTAGATGCCCGATGCAGCACGGATATAATGTTGATGAATACAACCAAACGGATTGTCCGTATAGAACAGAACCTATTACCAACGCAGACCGCTTTCGGGCGATGAGCGATGAAGAAATTGCAAAGATATTTACAAGCGCTGTTGCTGATGGATGTCCTCCAAAAATGGATTGGGACTGCGCCAAAGACGAATATGGATGGGACGCTTGTGATGCTTGCTGGTGCAAATGGCTCAAACATCCTGCGGAATAAAAAGTTATAAAAAATTATAAAAAGTTGTTGACAAATAAGCAGGGGTGTGGTATAATATAGTAAAGGGGGTGAGTGATCCCCACAAAAAGGAGGCAACTATATGAAATACCACAAACACGAAATTGTTAAAGTACCGACAGACCTTGGCGAAGATGACCCTCGCAAGAATTTCACCTATGAAATTTACAAGGACGGAGAATACATCCAAACAGCACTGACCTTATCCACGGCAAAAACTTATATCGATACCGATTATAACGAAAACTATCTATAGGGGCGGCTAACAACCGCCCACAGATAAAGGAGGAAATTATTATGGAAAAGTTTCTTTGTAACGCAATGGGCGCCTTGCTTATTTTGGCAACGCTGGCTTGTTTGATTTTGTGTTTCTGCCTGCAGTCTGTTGGATCATATATTTTCTTGGCCATTTTTATCATTCTTGGACATTTATACTGCGAAAAGGCTCCTGAATTTTTGTAAAATGGGTGGTGTCAATGAAAACTATGGATTATCCAATGCCATGCGATAATTGCGACAAAAACAACCACAGACTTTGCCATTATCGTGATTGTGCGCCGTGGAAAATAAGATATTTGTACCGTCAAAAGCAAATCAACGCATATGCGAAAAAGGTTTTGCCGGACTATGATGAACGACAAAAGAAATGGAGGGAAGAATATGGCAGAAGTAAAACTTCTTGAGTTGCCGTATGAAAAAATTGCAATGACTGGCGGTGAGATGCCGAAAGGATTGGAATATCCAGATCAGATTCTTTTCCTTGAGCTTCGTTTGCTATATGACAGTTACAAGCGAAAAATGATTGACCGGGAAGCGGCAACAAGAGAAAAAGTTGAACTGTTGCGGACTTACGAGGCGCACAAAATTGTTGATCGGTGCGGAAAAGAGTGGGTCGAACAAATTAAGAGGACGGAGCTGGCGAGGGCGGAATACAGAAAAAACAAAACAATAGACAACGCCGACATTTTGGTGGACTGCGTGGAGGGAGTGAAGAAAGCTTGAATTGTCCTAATTGCGGGTATGCTTTTTCTAAGGTGGTGGACAGTAGAAACATTTGCAACGGAAAAAAGAGAAGGCGAGAATGCGTCGGGTGTGGTGAGCGTTACAACTGCATAGAAGTTTCAGAGGCAGAATACAGAAAAATCAAAGACGCAATCTTGATTATTAAAAAAACGATGGAGGACATGGCATGAAAACTGAAATTTTGAGAATCAAAGGAAACTGGCAAGAAGTTGTAGACGATTGCCGAGCCACAGTAAAAAAACTTCCACTTGGGAAAGAGCCAAGCATTGCCTTTCGTAAAAGCATTTTGATCTCCGAACACAGCCCTATTCGTGATATGTGGGTGAAGTTCAAATGGTCAGGAATAAAATATTGGGTCGCTATGCATTGGAAGACGCATAGATGGGAAAGTCGTGTAAACAGCCAGAGAAATGACCGGCAGAGTTTTTACGACAGGGAAAAAGCGCCGCAGGATGCGCCGGTGATCTTTATAGGAGATGCAAACATCCAGCACACAATTGACACATGGAGAAAGCGCCTTTGCTTCCAGGCCAGCACAGAAACAAGGAATTATGCAGAAGACTTTAAGCGGACAATGAAAGAGGTAGAGCCTGAATGGGCCGACGTTCTTGTACCGAACTGTGTGTATCGCTGTGGTTGCCCCGAACCGCAAACCTGTGGTTATTATCAGCGACTGGTAAAGCACAATCCCAAAATGGCAAGCACCAACATCCAGGAAAGATACGATGCGTATAACGAGGTGTTTTATGGAGATTAAGGACAGCGGAGAACGGACACAGTTTGACAGTGGCGCCGTTCGTGATATGCATGAAGGAAAAGGCAGATTTGACTTGCTTCCAATGTGTGTTTTAATGCGCCTGGCACGGCACTACGAAGCTGGCAGCCTTAAGTATGGTGACAGGAATTGGGAAAGGGGAATCCCGTGCCACAGTTATGCTGACAGCGCAATGCGGCACCTTGTGAAGTATATGGACGGGCAGAAAGACGAAGATCACTTGATTGCCGCAATTTGGAATCTGTGTGGCCTTGCCTGGACGGAAGAAAAACACCCGGAACTGATGGACATTCCGGCAAGGTTGGAGGAAGCAAATGAGCCGACCTGATCCCGTTACAAGAGAAGTGTCACCCTGCAAAGATTGCATAAGCCGACACGAAGCCTGTTGGGGCAAGTGTGAAAAGTACAAAGCCTGGAAATCACGGCTTGATGAATTGAACAAACGGCGCAAGGAATACAATTCCAAACCGTTTGTGCAGTACAACCCCTACGATTATTGACAAAATCGAATAATCTTGATAAAATAGTGTATATGGATGGGAAACTGTCTGTATGCACTATTTTTCTGTTTGGAGGCACGGAAATGG
>JAZURO010000038.1:0-24663 GCA_045606265.1 Eubacteriales bacterium | reverse complement strand
TATATATAAGACGAAAAAATCTAGGTGTAGCTCAGCTGGGAGAGCGCTACCTTGGGGTGGTAGAGGCCGCAGGTTCAAGTCCTGTCACTTAGACCAAATAAAGCCGTTGGGCATTTGTCCGACGGCTTTATTTCATTTATATGATAGATTTGAACTTGTGTCCGAAACACGCCCTGCGCAAAAGCGCAGCGGGTGGTCCGGGGTTCCCCGAGGCGAGTACTCGAGCCACGGGGGTCCACGGTAGTGCGCCGCAGGTTTAAGTCCTGTCACTTAGACTAAATAAGGACAGTCATTTTGATAGAATGATTGTCCTTATTTTTTGCTTTTTTGAGGCATTCCCTGCCTTTTTCCTTGTAAAAGTGAGAAATACCGCCATCTCGAAACAAATCCGGGACGGCGGTTGCTTTTTCCTTTGAGCAATCGTGTAATCAACCGCAAATCGTGTGATTAACCTATAATCGTGTGATTTACCCCCCCTTTATCCTATCAAGAAGCGTGGCTTTGTTTTCACGGCAACTAATACAAAATGTAAGTGATTTTTATAAAAATGTAAGAGTCAGCAACCGAGGTTTTTATGGTATAATATAATGGCAAGATGGTATTGAAAAATCGGCAAAAATGTGTTATAATATGTTATAAATAATTTAGTCAAAAGGAGCCACCGTTATGGCAGAAAAGAAATATATAATTGATAATGCCGAACTGATGGCAGAATGGGATTGGAATCGAAATAATAATTTAGGTTTTGATCCTTACGAAATAACTAATCATAGTGGCAAAAAGGTTTGGTGGATTTGCTCCAACGGGCATTCTTTCGATTCAACGGTTGCAAATAGATCCAATGGCAGGGGGTGTCCATATTGTTCGGGACGCAAAGTATTATCTGGGATAAATGATTTAGCAACTTTATATCCCAATATAGCTAAGGAATGGGATACAGAAAAGAATGGCGATTTATTGCCAACCAAGGTGTCTCCGGGCTCTGGAAAAAAGGTTTGGTGGAAATGTCGCAAAGGACATGAATGGCAATCACTTATCAATAGTAGAACACTGCAACATACAGGATGTCCTTTTTGTAGATTAGAACAACAAACTTCGTTTCCGGAACAAGCTATTCTATTCTATTGTAGTCAAATTACACACGCTGAAAGCCGAAATGTAGACTTTGGAAAAGAAATCGATATTTTTCTTCCAGAATATAAAATTGGAATCGAATATAATGGAATATTTTGGCATAAAAGCAAAAATGATTCTGATAGAGAAAAGATTAATTTCTTTGCTAATAAAAACATACGCATAGTTACGATTGCTGAAGGTGCTCGCAATAAGGTTTATGGTGACATAATTGAGTATGTATATAATTCATCAAACAAAGATTCACTAAATTGGGCAATTCAAAGATTATTTGAATTAATTGGCTTAAGCGGAGTTAATATCGATATTATCGGTGATGCTTCAAAAATATATGACCAATATATTACTATCGAAAAAGAAAATAGTTTGGCAAACAAATATCCCGAAATCGCTAAACAATGGAATTACGAAAAAAATTTATCGTTAAAGCCCGAAATGATAATGCCTTCTTCCAATAAAAAAGTTTGGTGGAAATGCCATAAAGGTCATGAATGGAAAGCCGTTGTAAGTAGCAGGGTTTCAGGTGGAAATGGTTGTCCATATTGTTCCGGGCAAAAAGTATTAGCAGGATATAATGATTTGTGTACAACCAATCCCGATATTGCTTTCGAATGGCACCCAATAAAAAATGGTGATTTACTTCCCTCGATGGTCTCTGCTGGTGTTGGCCAAAAGGTTTGGTGGGTTTGTCCTGTTTGTAACAAGGATTATCAAACGGCAATTTACCATAGAACTAATGGTAAAGGTTGCCCTTATTGTTCGAGTAAAATAATAGAATCCGGACTCAACGATCTTGCTTCGCTCAATCCAACACTTGCAGCCGAATGGAATTTTGAAAAAAATGGTGATTTGTCACCTTCGATGGTATCACTTCACTCTGGCAGAAATGTTTGGTGGAAATGTTCGTTAGGGCATGAGTGGCAGGCAACAGTTGCTAATCGTGTCAAGGACAGGGGGTGTCCGTATTGTGCCGGCAAAAATGTATTATCAGGATTTAACGATCTAACAACAACCAACCCTACTCTTGCTCTTGAATGGCACCCTACAAAAAACAAAGATCTTTTGCCAACAATGGTAACTTCGGGATCTCATAAAAAAGTATGGTGGATATGTAAAAACGGACATGAGTGGGAAACCGAAATTGTCAATCGCACAACTGCCAATACTGGGTGTCCATATTGTTCAGGGAAAAGGGTATTGTCGGGGTATAACGACCTTTTTTCGAAGAATGCTAAACTTGCTTCCGAATGGCATCCAACAAAGAATGAAGATTTATTACCCTCTATGGTATCTGCAAGCTCTCACAAAAAAGTATGGTGGTTATGCAAAAATGGGCATGAGTGGCAGGCTGAGATAGCAAACAGAAATGCTGGTAATGGTTGCCCCATTTGCAGAAAAAACAAAAAAAGAAAGTAGGAGGTGTGTGGTTTTATATGAAGAAAAGGAAAATGGTACAAAGCAATCTAATAAAAAATTCAATTGCAGCTTACTTTGCGGCAATTGAAATCCATAATAAACCAAACATCTCTTATCGATATGAAACCGTCACATTGCTTCTAATGAACGCATGGGAACTTGCACTAAAAGCATATGTGAGAAAGTTCATCAAGGGTCGCTCTATTTTCACTGAAGATGGACACACAATTTCAGCTGACAAAGCACTTGGCTATGTTACAGAGCATAGAAATGCAATAAAGCCCAACAGTTTTACTGCTGTACAAAAGAACATTGAAGAAATTGAAAAGTACCGCAATAATATAACACATTTTTATTGTGAAGAACTTGAGCCATATATATTTATGTTGGTTGCAAGATCTGCATTGAACTATGTTGATTTTGTTAAGAATTATTTTTCAAAAGACATAATGATGGATGATGGATTATTCATTATGCCCCTTGGGTTCAAGTTGCCTTTTTGTCCTGAAGATTTCCTATCTAAAAATTCCGCCAAATATGCCGCTTCTCCAGAAAGCCGAGCATTCATTCAAGACATAGTTGATGTTATAAAATCATTAAAAGATGATGGGATTGAGGATTCCATCGTGTTAGGATTTGACATATATCTTGAAAGTGTTAAAAAGGCTACAAATAGCGACATACTAGCGGCTATTACATCGGCAGATCAAGCAGATGCCATGTTCACAAAAGTAACCCATGCGCATTTTTCTAATGATCCGAACGCTCAAGATTACAATATGAGCGATGAAGGATTCCGTGAAATTTGGAAATATACACACGATGATGTGAAGAAATGGGCAAAAGAAAATATTAGAGGTTTTAAGCAAAATCCTCTATTCTATACAATTATGGACGAAATCAAAAAGAACCCTGATTTTGCTTATACCAGAAGACTCGATAACCAAAACGCAAAATCAGCTGCGAAAACCTTTTATACCGATAATGCATTGGCATATTTGAAAGAACAATACTTAAAACGAGTAAACAGTCAAAACTAATCCCCGTTCACAATAATTTATCAATCACCGCGTCTACTTACAATAGGTGCGGTGATTTTGCTTTTCGGGGACTTGACTTTTTTTTGAATTTTTTATCATCTTTATTAAACCAAGATGCAAGGCTGATATTTTAAATGAGGTGTAAAAATGGGTCAAAATCCGCACTTGCACCCCCTAATGCCAAAATGCACCCCCTTGTTTTCGGTTGGTTTTCGGCATTTTCTTCAATTTGGTGTTTCTATTATTATCTACGCCCCAACCCAGAAAAGCCAAATGGAGATTGTCTTCGTTTGGTTTTTTATACTAAGCGATATTGAGCATAATAAAATACCTTTGGTGTTCCGTCTTTGTTTAGAAGCAACGGACTTGTTTCGGGTGATGCAGAAAATTTTTTATCAAAAGTCTTGACAAAATCGTACAATTGAGATATACTGCACTTAGCTGATATGTCATTTGTGGAGCCGCCGCTACGAGTTTTCTCGGAAGTGCGTCCGCCGACGCTATCAGCTATTTTTTCTATATAACGCAAATTGTGAAATTTTTTGTTGTGTGGTTCGGATTTACTTTGAAAAAATTCTTCAACAGTAATTTTATATAAAGCAATATTACCATTCGTACACTCGAAGAATAATAAGAATGTTATATAAGAATAAAAGCGACTCGAAAAAACCGAGTCGCTTTTGTTTTATTTATGCTTTTTTCGAAGCTTTGCAATCATTCTGCCCTTCTTTTTACGTGTTTTATCATCTTCAAGCAAATAGTCGCTCTTATCAGAATCAATCTGCTTAGTAAGTTGCTTAATCTCAGTCACCTTCTTTGAAACGTTAAAGATAATGGTGAACATTGGAGAAATAAGCGTTCCAAACAAAATCAAAATTGCAGGCGACCAGAAAGAAACCGAATGTCCAAGCACCTTTTCAATTAATGACCAGGAATTATTAAACAGTGTAACCTCTGCAACAAGAGCACTGAAAATTGATACGAAGATTTCAATCTTTGCGTTCTTTCTCTTTCTTATCTTTTCATCTCTATCTTTGATTCTATCTACGTATTTGCCGCAAATATTTTGAAGATTCTTTATTTCACCGTCGAAATGATCATAAAGAGTTCCGACCTGGAATGACTCATATATAGTATCGTAATATACATTTATATGGTCAATATTGGATGGGAGCTTGAAAAACGCTCTGAATTTCAAGTTGATTGCATCGGTTTCGTACTGTCTTGCCAATGTCAGCTCTTCTGCCATTACGTAATAATCGTTGGCAAGGCGGTCAAGATTACCCATTTTTCCTATTATTCTCATAATGGCATATCTTTGGTGAACTACGTTCAAAAACAGGAAGAAATAAGTATTTCTTGTTTTATGGTAGAAGTTATTAACAAAGAAATCATTGGTAATCTCATCATCCGTAAGAAAGCTGATATTCACTGCCCCGTTAAGCGAGGTTGTCCAATATGAGTTTTCAAAGGGATGGAAGGTTTTTACCTTAGAGCAGGAGTCGTCGAATTTATATGATGATTTATAATTCTTTGCCAGGTGCTGCAAAAGTTCACCCATATTATCCGGCTTTTCATCAACGATCAGATGGGAGTAGATAACAGGTTTAACTTTATGATACACGAAATGAATTCCATCGGGAGATTTGGATATTGAGGACAAAACCTTTTCAAGCAAATCCTTCATCGAGAAGCTGATGCTTTCAACTGATGTTGTTTTTGTTGCAGGATCCCAATTCTTTTTGTGATAAACAAACAAGTTTTTATCACTTTTTGCCTCACAAATAAAGTAATTCAATTCAAGATACGATTCGATTGTTCGTGATGAATACTCACATTCAACTTCAACAAATCCGATGTGTGATTCAAATAAATAAACCTTAATCTCAGATATAGCAACATCAAAGGAAGCACCTTCAGACTGTCTGTTGACAAACGAAAGCACCTCGGTCTTTTTAGGTGGGAGAAGAAAATGCTTTCTGCAATTTATATTAAGTGCATAGCAATCGGCAATCTTGGATTTGCCTCCCTCTGCACTAAGCATAAGGTCAAGTCCTTCTCTTAAAGACTCAGTATGAACCGAAAATGGTTCAAAAATGCTTTGCTTGACTCCTTTACTGTTCTCAACCTGCGCCCCTTTGGGATCTACACCTTCCTTTTCAAATTGAAACGGAAATATAAATTTTGTATATTGCTTCAAAACATTAGGCATAAGCTTCCCCTTTTAGCGTATATTTTCTTGCCAAGAATTAAATCGGCTTATATACTCATCTCTCTCAGTAAGCTTATCAACGTGCTTACTTCCACGGCTGATCAATCTCCATTCACAGTCAACACCGAGCAGCTCTTCAACCGTATGAATAATATGATCACACTCAATAAAGCTACATGAGAAAATATCAAGCCAGAATCTCTTTTCATTCTTATAGTAATGAAGCGCTATATGGCTTTGTGCAATAACGGTCAATCCTGATATGATTTCAGGATCATCAACCTTATCCGTGATAACGGTTGGACGGGATATGGGATCCATATTGATAAGTACGGGAAGTACATCAAGGAAATGATAAATCTTGTCCATATCCAATTCTACCGCTTCAAGATTATGCATCAGATAGTGGGGGCCGAAATCTTTATCGGTATCAATATCGGGAGTCAACTGTTCCATAACCTCAAATCTGCGATCCAAGGCGTGAACAATTTCATAATCGTATGGCAATTCCGCATGAAGAATCTCCAAAAGCTTGGATTCATTAACAAATCCATCATACAACATATCAACAAAATAACACTCTCTTTGGGGGAAAGTATGTATTGTAAAATGTCCGCCTTTGAGCAATACAAAAGCGCTTATTCCATCATCTTCTTTAACTGAGCCGTAATAATACGGGATCAATGATGGTGGCATAATGGTTTTAACACCCACAAAATTTGTAATTTTGACAATGCTGTCATATACGGATTTCAAATTATCTAACTTAGGCGAATCCGAACCGTAAGCATCTATCATTATGTGAAGCATAATTATTCCTCTTTTTCTTTTTTCTTTTTACCGTCGCCATAGATTAACTCGTCATATCGCTTACAGCTAATCAAGAATGGTTCTATCCACCAGCGCTTATTTGAAGAATCCTTATTGGGAATACAATAGTACTTTTCGTTTATATCGTAATTCCATTCTGACAAAATCTTAACTTCGCTGGTAATATTGTCGTCAGTAACGAAAACTGAGAAGTTATTGATATTGTATCCGTCTCTGTTCTCGCTCTTTACAGTATAGCGAACAACATAGGGATAAATTGGGTCATAGGAGATCTGCTGTCCCAATATCATCTCGTGCTCATAGTCTTCGTTGTATATGAAATAATAGAGCAATTCCTTCGCCTTCAACAAGAACTTATTGAAAAGCACTACGTTTGCAACCAAGGTCTCCGGCTTATCGTGTTTCTCATTATTGATAAAGTTTGTGATGTCCTCAGGAACGTAGTCAATAACTATACCTGCCAAGTCTTCTTTTGTAAATCTTATAATACTTTCAAAAGTAGAGTACTTGCAGATTTCATTACGTCCAATGGCACTCTTTAACATTTTTCCTCTTTCAGACACGTTTACTCTTCTTCCCTTATTATCCACGCAGGAATTTGTAACACGTCTGAATTCTTCAACAAGACGTCCGAGAGGAAGTCTTCCAATGGTTTCTTTGGATTTTGCTGCAGCTTCAAAAAATGCATTTTCGCAAGCTTCACGCTGTTGCTTTCTATCTATCAGGTCGGGATTGATGCCACTGTTCAAAAACTCGGCATTAATATTATCCTTCTCTGTCTGATAACCGATAATTCCTTCATAAAAAGGAATTATATATCTGAAGGTCTTTTCAAGAATCTTGTTGATTTTAAGTGCCTTAGACATTGGAGAATCGTGAGTTGCAATAATTTTGTCCAGTGTTTTGATTCTCATTGGAAGACTCTCAACAAAGTGCGCATCACTCTTCTTTTCATTGCTCTCCAATACAGCCAAGCCGTCTATAATGCTCTTAGCCATAAAGGTCTTATTGATGGAGTCAAGATTTTTAATAAATGCCATATTATCTGTGGCATATTTCTTGACCATTCCAAGCTCCATATCCTGAGCTTCTTCGTATTTTTCCTTAACCTCACTTGCAAATCCGGGCCTATTATATCGCACTTCAAGGTTACGGAGAATTCTATCAAAATAGAATCCGTCAGAGTCAAGAATAAATTCAAGAAGCTCTGAGGGGCCTTCTTCGATCATAAGGATTGTAAATACGTTATCCCAGTTTATATCTGAGAGGTTCTTCTTATATCCAAGCTCAAATATATCGCTGTATTTCATTGAATAGTGTTCATAGAGCTTGCGCTTTGTTTCTCTCGTTACAGCATCAGAAACTGCCAAAGCCAAGTTCTTTATGTACTGAAAGCTCAATGATGACAGAGATTTTGCAAGAATGGATTTGGGTGCAGTAGTACTGTTTTTAATACTTGCCTTGCTGAGAAACTCATTGAACGAAATTTCCTCATACATAATTTCAGTGCCTGCGAACACGTTATATTCCAATCTGCACAAATGGTTAGAGGCATTATTTTCGTACGAGCTTAGGTAAAAAAAACTGTCTCCGTCCCCCTTTTTTATCAAGCAATATGAGGGGATGGTGTTCTCGTATGACTCAAAATTATAAGATATATAGCCCTCTTCGTCTTCTACCAAATTAAGAGTTCTCAAAAGCTTAAAGTTTTCAAAAAGTCCAACGAAATACTGCAAAAGAACGTCTTCTCTTTGCTCAGCTCGTTTGATACTTTGGAGCCATGTTCCGATTACGTTACGAAGCACGGGAATCTGAATCTTATTGTTGGTTCCTATAATATCCTTGAAATATGAACGCTCACCGACGGAAATAACGTCAAGCTGCATTTCAGTAAGAACATATACGATAAGGTCAAGACCGATATCTTCGCCGTTATAGATACAGTCAAACGCATCTACAACACGCTTGGTATTCGTCGTTTCAGCGCGGAATTTTTTATGATCTCTGTCGTATTTATATTTTGCATAAGTGAACATAAAGGTAAACGTCATCATTTTATAGAGAACGCCAATACCCTTTATATCTTCACCCTCAATATCATCCATACCGAAAAGTACTTCTTTCAATAATGGATCTTTAATCTTTTCATTAACTTCCTTAGCATAGGAAGAATAAGTAACATTCTTTTTCATAATTAATCCTCAGCAAGCACACGGGCAAGCTTTTTATATCTGTTTGTTGCTTCTACCTCGTCCTCGGTAAGTTCACTGGTAAGTGCGATCTTATAAAGCACAGCTTCTTTCCATTTGAAACGTTCAACCTCGTTAATACCAAAGGTCTCCTCTGAAACAAAGCTCATACTAACATCCTTAAACAGAAGGTCCTTAACTCTCTCCTTGATATTATTGATTGCTTTCAATCTTTGAAGCTCTCCGTCAATCATTTTATCCTTATTGGGAACAACCGTGGGAAGAAGAACTATTCTCTTGTCCATTGTAATCTTTGACAAGCGCTTCAAATAGCTGAACGTACCAATACGGAACTGCATTGTGGGACGCATACAGCAAACGATATCGTTTGCCGCATCAGTAGAAAGGATTGCTGAGAACTGATCGCCCGCAGCACTGTCTATAACAACAGCTTTGATACCGTTCTTTCTGCAAAAACGTCTGAATTTACTCATAACCTCCTGCTTGGGACCGTCCATATCCTTGTTGTCAACCTTGCTTTCATCATCAACGCCCAAGAACATTACGGCATTGTTTTCAACACCCAAAAGCTCTCCAACGGGAAGGAATTTTTTGTAAAGCTCGTGTTCAGCCAATTTGGGAGCAGCTGCTTCTGACCAGTTCTCTTCTCCTTTAAGGAATTTCTTTACGTCATAGCGTCCCTTAAAATAAACGTCAGATTGAAGCAGGTATGTCATACCTGCACTGTCCAAGTCCATATCGAGAAGCAAAATGGGATTGGTTGCAGTTGCGTGCATACTCTGCACAAGATAAGGCAAGGTGTTAAGTGTTGTGGAGCTTCGTCCCGCACCGCCTTTGTATGAATAAAATGTTATTGTTTTCATATTACTTTTCTCCTAATTATTTATTTGAAATGATGTCGAAAATATCAGCCATAGAGAGCTTCTTCTCCTCAGGCAAATTAGCATTATAATGTGCAATAAACTTAACAAAAGCAGTTACGAACTTTGTAAAATCATCTTTTACCGCTACTGCAAGAACATTACGATCCATTTCACTTGCATCGTCAGCCTCACTGCGAATATCATCAGCCAAATAGCTCATTATCAATTTTTCAATACTTTCTTTGAGTTGGAGCTGCTCGTCCGTGAAATTCTTTTTATGGTCATCTTTTTCGTTATTGGGTGCTTCGTTATACGCAATAATAGCATTTATAGACTCTGTCAAAATTCCCATTGCACGTTCTTGAATCTTCTGATCGATACGCTCATTCATAGCGGCTTCAATAGGAAATTCTGCTGCCATATTTTCACGGATAACCTTGATCTCATCCTGATGTCTCTTTTCAAGCTCTTTCTTTACCTTGTTTTCAAGTCTTGGTGTGAGCTTTTCTTCGATTTCATCACGAATGTCTTTTCTTGACTTAGCTTTATCGGCATAGTTTCTTTCATACTCATCATAATAATCAAAGAAGTCTGCAAATGCCTCGAAATAACGTTCACTGGAAAGAATATCAAAGCGTCTCTTATCCCAAAGCCAGTCGTCGTGCTCGTTCATCTCGTTGATCATCTGATCAAAGAACTCGCTCATCTGCTTCTGAGGGAATTTGAGAATGTAGTAAGAAATAAGGTTGTTAGCTTTTACAAACATAGGCAAGAATGGAGATGCCTGAATGGATTCCTCGTTAAGCAATTTGCCGAAATCCTTTATCTGTGCGTGTGGCTGATCGAAAGCAATGATATGCTTATCAACGATGCTTTCCTTACCCATAGCTGTAAGCTCGTCATAAACATTCTGAACGAGCTGAAGCGCAAGTCTCATTGTTTCGATAATATCTTTTGAAACTTCTTCATCTTTTTGTCTTGCGTTTGTATATGAATAGAACAAAATAAAGATAACGTAAAGTGTGTTAAAAAGCACTGAAGATCTGCTTGAACGGAAGATCTCATCTTTGGGAATAATAGCAAAATTGCTATCGAATCTGTCGCTGAAACAGTCGGTGCGCAATACATCCTTATACAAATCCCAAGCTCTGTCGCCTATGCTGAAGCACAAGTTAGCGAAACGGTCGATCAAGGGCTCCTCGTCGTGTTCATAGATACTTGCGTTGATATAATCAACAAGCTCGTTGTCACGTCTGAGTGCTTGTTCTTCCTTATCATTCAAAATACCGCCAAGAACGTTGTCATCAAAGTCGGCAAATGCTTCGACAACTGAGTACGTAAAGAAAAGCGAGGGCTCTGTACAACCGTTGGTATATCCCCATCCCAAAGGTTCAGCTTCTGTACCAACAACGTTTTCAACAAAGAACTTGATTATTCTCTTAATCTGCTTGAATATCTGCTCCTGCTCTTTTTCTGTGAATTCGATAATTCCGCTTCTTTGAGCTACACGGGCGGAAGTGAAAAGTGAAAGCGCCCAGGTCATAGCACCAACGTAATTGTTACCGCTGGAAACGAAAAGCTTATCGTTTACGTCAGGATCCAAAACGGGATTGAGGTCATAGCAGTTGTCATTATCTTCAAGATAATTCAAAACGTAAAGGATAGTTTCCTTAGTTCTTTGAATCTGATATTCTCTGAGCTCTACTCCGTAACGGTTCATAACAGTAAACATTGCGTTTCCTGCATAGAGCTGGCTGAGCAATCCTACCTCTTTGTTTCTGTCAGACATGTAAAATCCGTTTACGGTTTCTCCCCTGAAATCAACGGTCTGAGTCTTACCCAAAATAGCTTTAAGCATTTTGACGCCGACAACGCTACGCTCCTCATACAAACGGAATGTTTGCTTGTCATCCAAAATCAAAAACTGAAACTTTTCGGGAAGATTATTTCTCTTCACATTATCTTTTCTTTCTTGTTCCATAATCCTTTTCTCCATTTTTATTTAATAATTTTTTGTAATACAATGAATACCGCCACCGCCAAGTAAAATCTCTCTCGCGGGGAAAGAAACGATTTTTCTGTCAGGAAAAACGTTTTCAAATATTTTTCTTGCCTCCTCATCAGCAGGATCGTCAAAGGCAGGCAGAATAATTCCACCGTTAACGAATGCAAAGTTAATGTAAGTGGGTTGAATAGGTTCGCCAAGATAACGCTCCTTGCTTCCCTCTTCGAGTACAAGATCCACACAATCATCCTCGCTTCTTTCAAAGCAACGAGGAAGTGGAATTTTTACAATTTTATATGACTCGCCCTGTGCGTTGCAAGAATCCTTCAGCTTCTTATATGCCGTTCTCACAATGCTGTACTGCGGGCTGCTTATATCATCCGTCCAGGCAAGCAAAACCGTTTTCTCATCAGCAAATGCGCAGAGATTATCGATATGACCTCCCGTTTCGTCAAAAGCAAGTCCTTCATCTATCCAAATAATATTTTGAATATCCAAATCACGTTTCAGATAATCCTCAATCGTTTTTATGTCAAACTGTGGATTTCTGTTATTATTGCAAAGTGCATTTTTTATGCAAATCAATGTTCCCCTTCCGTCACAAAGCAAATTTCCGCCCTCCAAGGTTATTGGAGATTTGTCAAGGGGTATATCAAGCAGGTCTCTCATCTGCTCGGGCACAGTAATGTCATATGACCAATCGTCATACAGTCCGTCATCTCCGCCCCAAGCATTAAAGCCAAACTTTACTAATCTATCCTTGCAAGGAACTGCACCGCTGTCCCGTACCCATATATCGTTATACAACATAGGGACTATTTTTGCGCTGCCACATTCATTTTTTATATGTGTCTTATCTATCTCCGGAAGAACACCCAAAAACACCGGTTCAAACTCAGAAATACAAGCCGCAAGCTTATTAACGGTTTTGGCTATTGGCAAGGCGCCTTTGCGCCACACATCCTTACGTGTTGGGTATAGCAACACGGTTCCCTGATGCATTTCGAAATCAGCTTTCATTATTCCTCCGAGACGTAATTAAAATCAAAATGTGTATAAAACCCTACTTTATAATAATATACAAAGTAATTTTATCATAAATTATTATTTAAGTCAATAACAATTGTCGAATTTTATTAGCAATTATCCAAATTTGTCGTTCAAAATTGTTAAAAATAACATTAATGATCTGATTTTTATTATTTTTTTTTGAAAAAAATGAGTGCAATACTATTTTTTGCATAAATCCGGGTGCATCGGAATATACTCTATTTTGATAATTGTATTTAGGGTGAATTATGAAACGAAGAATTAGAATTTGGCAAGCTGTAGGTTTTGCAGTAACGTCCGTAGGCGGGACGCTTTTACACTTTTTATATGAATGGCTAAAAAAACCCGTTTGGATTGCTCCCTTTTCGGGAGTTAACGAATCCACTTGGGAGCATATGAAGATACTGTTCTGGCCTGCTTTTATTTTCGCAATTATTGAGAGCATTTATTTCAGAAAATATAAGAATTTCTGGTGTATAAAGCTGCGCGGCATAACTATTGCGCTGATATTGATTCCAACTTTGTTTTACACCTTTAACGGTGCCATCGGCAAGATGCCCACTTGGTTCAACATTTCAATTTTCTTTGTTAGCGCCGCCATAGCTTTTATATATGAATTGAGATTATTCAATTCAAGTGATCTTAACTGCAAATCTGAACGAATCGCACTCACAGTGCTTATACTTTTAGCCATAATATTCATAGCTTTTACGTTTAAGCCTCCTATGCTTTCTATTTTCAAGGATCCGTTGAGCAATACTTTCGGAATATAAAAAACCGATGAGGAATCGTTGATTCCTCATCGGTAATTTAATTTATCTCCATCTGGGAGTTAAAGTAATATTTGACGAATAGTTCCATGTACCTGATGTGGGCACCTTAGTATCGCCGTAATACCAACCGTCAAAGGTATATCCTGAACGGGTGAGTGTGGGAAGTGTATATTCTACACCGTAACCCAAACGTGTTGTATATGTGTTTCCATAGCTATATACCAATGTATTAGAAGGTGGCTGAGCAACAGCTGAGGTTGTGGGTCTGGCAGTTCCCGTAACATATACATATGAATAGCTTGAACTTGATGAATAACGTCTTACACCGATATAGTACAAGGTTCCTGCTGTTACATTATATGTATATTGGAAGTTGGTTCCACTATAGTCATCATTATAAACTAATGTGTTGAAATTAGAATCGCACAAATATCCGACTGTATCATAACTACCGGTTGAATAAACGGTAATAGTACCACTTACCAACGGAACGAAAGCATAATACTTAGTAGTACCTGTCATATATACGTTAGTGGACGAACCTGTACTCATTGTACCGTATGCGCTTGAAGAATAAGAGATCCATTTAGCATACAAGGTAATATCCTGAGTCAACGTTCCGCTGAACGTGTAAGGAACTGTACAAGCACTATCGGAGTACCAGCCAGCGAACACGTATCCGCTGCGAGTTGGAGTAGTTGAAGGATAGGACAATGTCTGTCCGCTGCTGAGCTCAACAGTCTGATTTGTATATCCTGAGTAGTTGTAGTTATATGTTACTTTAACTGTACCTGAACCCAAAGCGGTGTTTTCCAAATTAACGTTATAATAAGTAATCTGTTCCCATCTGGGAGTCAAAGTAACGTTGGAGTCTGTATTCCAAGTACCCGATTCAACCTTAGTATTTCCATTGAACCAGCCAAGGAATCTGTAGCCTTCTCTTGTAGGTGTGGGAAGATTGTAGGATGAACCGTAGGTCGCAGTGATACTGGATGTATATCCATTGTTATAAACAAGGTCATTGATATTTGCCTTTGCAGAAGATGTGATAGCATTAAATCCTCTGAAATAGAAATATGCAGTTGTACTATAATTGGAGTTATAACGATAGAAGGAGATCAGAATAACGTCACCGGCATTACAGCTAAATGAAACGCTGTTATATGATGTTGATCCAATGGTAGTTGTGGACAATATAGTTTTATTCTGTGTCAGATTCGTAATCGTCAAATAATATCTGTAATTCGAAGAAGAGCTGTTGTTTTTATAGTGGATATAATGTGTACCACTCTCGTTAGCTACCAAATAAATCTTATTTTGATAGCTTGATGATGTATAGCTTGTGGAAGCAGTATATGCATAACTGCTTGAATAGTAGTTAGCCGGATTGGGAGTATAACTGTAATTCGTACCGCTTGTTAACATTGCCGTCCAACCTGCATACAAGGTCATATCTTCCGTAATTGTTTCTGTGAAGTTGAATCTTGTTCTGCAAGCTGCATCAGTGTACCAACCGGTAAATATATATCCGCTTCTTGTTGGAGTTGTGGGATATGACAAGGTATAACCGTTATTTACTGTCTGTGTTCTGTTAGATGAGCCGGAGTAGTTATAATTAAACGTTACTGTTACGTAACTCTTCTTGCTAACGTCATTAAGTGTAACAGTATATGTCTTGGCATTCCAACGAGCTGTGAGTGTGAGGTTGGAGGAATATCTCCAAGTTCCGTTGTTTGAAATACTCGTGTTGCCGTTATACCAACCTGCGAACGTGTATCCTGTTCTTGTGGGTACAGGAAGAGAATACGAAGCATCGTAAGTTACGGACAAGTTGGAAGATGATACTGTACCGCCGTTTGCGTTAAGTGTTACAGAGTATATGTTTGCTGTCCAACGAGCGTTAAGGGAAATATCACTTGTTTCCGTCCAAGTTCCTGATTCTATCTTTTTGCCATTTGTATCATACCATCCTGCAAAGGTATATCCTGTTCTTGTGGGTGTGGGCAAAGTGTATGCCTTATCGTATGTAACTGTCAAATAAGAAGATCCAAGTGTACCGCCGTTAGTATAGAAGCTAATTCTGTAATTCTTTGCAGTCCATTTTGCAGTAAGCGTGATATTGGTTTCATAATACCATACACCGTCTACAACTCTTTCGCTGCCATTATACCAACCGTCAAAATTGTATCCTGTTCTTGTAGGTGTGGGCAAAGTGAACTCTTGGCCGTAAACAACATCCATTGAAGGAACGGAAACTGTTCCGCCGTTTGCTTCGAAGGAAACACCGTAAACAGGAATCCATTCAGCTACAAGATCAAGGTCATTAATCTCTGTCCAAGTACCGTTATTGATCTTTTTGCCATTGCTGTACCAACCGCCGAATACAAATCCTTCTTTGGTGGGTTCGGGCAATTCAAAGCTTGACATATAGTCGATGTGAAGCTCAGTTGACTGACCTTCGCCTGAAAGCTGACCGCCTGCAAGATCAAGGGTTACTCTATATGCGTGAGGAGCCCAGTGTGCTGTGAGCTTCTTGTCCTCGAAGCTCCACTGATTGAACTTATAGTTAAGATCGGGGGCACCCGCTCCGTTTTCAGTCCAACCGATAAAGTCATATCCTGTTTTAACGGGATTATTCAAGGTTACCTTTTCCAACATAATGTAGGAAGAGGGATTTTCTTCGGTAAGATAACCGCCATCAAGATCGTATTCAATGAGGTGAGGAACATTCATAACAACTATTCCGGCAACAGCAATACAAACAATTACAAACGCAATTATTGCTGTGATAAGAATACTCTTTCTTCTCTTCTTCGCCTGGATCTTGCGAATTCTCTCAGCTTCATCAGCAGCTGCCTTATCCTTATACCACTGGTCAAGTCGAGCAGATGCATCCATAACTCTTTGTGCTGAATCTTTATAATCACCAAGAGATTTGAAAGCACCGATAGCTTCATTGATCTGCACGTCAGTTACAGTAGGAGATGTCAAAGCTACCATTGCATTTACATATACAAATTCCTTGCGAGCCAATTCTCTTTCTGCCATAAACTGAGCAAGACGTGCTTCAATTTCAGTTATCTTGATTCTTGAATCCTTATAGTCGGGGATTGATTGAAGAGCGCCAATAGCTCTTTGCAAATCCACGTCAGTATATCTGGGTGCTGTAAGAACTGAAACAGCTCCCATATAAATCTGTTCTTTTCTTGCGTTTTCTTTTGCATTAACGCATTCCTGCGCCTTTGCTCTTGCATCAGCATAATCTCCCAAGCTTGCAAAAATCTGCAACGCCTGGTCATACTGACCAACTGAAAGCATACTTACTGCCTGATCATAAGAGCGCTTGTCCTGTTCTTCTTTGGTGATAGGAGCAGGGCCTACAGGGCCTGCGTTTACGTTAGGTGCTACCTGCTTTGTTTTTTTACCGCAGTTCTGACAAAATGCATCACCAACGGGATATTTACTGCCGCAGTGGATACAAAATGCAAACTGTCTTTGTTGTGGCTGTGCCACCGGTTCCTTTGGAAGCGGACTTCCGCAAGACGTACAGAAGGCACTGTTAGGTGCAACTGCTGCCCCGCATTTAGGACAAATTCTTCTTGCTTGATTAACCTGATTATCCATAATTTCTCCTTTTTGATTTACCTACATTTACAACAATCACCGATTGTTTTCAAAGTAGATTTTTAGCTTGTCAACCTCATAAAAGTGCGTATGAGTACAAAACTTTACACTCATTATAATACTCAAAATCGCAAATGTCAATAGAAAATTACATTTATCCCCAATTTATTTCCTAATTTGCTTAATATAATATATAATAATATGCCAACGGCAGTACAACCGTTGGCATTAGTTATTATTCGTTCCAGAAGGATTTTGTTTCGTCCAATGCATCCTGAACAAAATCGGGAAGCTGATTATTGAACATTTTAGATTTCCATAAATTCGATTTTTGAACACGAGTTAAAATGATATTTTTCAGCTCGTTTATATCTTCGTTCTGTTTATGAACGGGGGTATCAATGTCTATTACTACACTTTCCTTTCCAAGAACAACTTTTACATCATCTGCTTCTATATCATGGAACCTGATGTAAAACTCTCTTTCCTTTGGCAACACTCCGCCGCTGTTTTCGGAAGGAGTAATCGTCAGGCACAGCTTATCGTCACTTTCTTCAAGAGTGAATTTGGTCAAAGCAAATCTTCCGTTTTTATATGCAAAGCTCTCACCGTCGTCTTCATAAAGCTCATAAGAGCCATTCCCTCTCCAAATGTGGATTTCCAGTGGTTGATCAAGTGAAATTTCGTTTGTACGTCCGTTTTTGTACATTGGAACAATAGCGCCCGCAGGAGCAAGCACAGGAATGGAATCAAGATCACGGTACATTTTTACCCAACCGCCTCCGTTGTATATCCTTCCGTTGAAAATATCCGTCCATCTGCCCTCGGGCAACCATACGTCAACGCTCGAAAGATTAAGTCGCTTATCTTGGGGCTGTGTTATCGGGCAAACCAAAAGCTGTCCGCCGAAAATATACTGATTCTTAGCTTCGTATGCTTCGGAAGTATCGTAGCGATAGTACATAGGCATACATATCGGCTCACCAAAGGTATGTGTACGGTAGTTAGCCGTATAAAGATACGGAATCATCTTATGACGCAGGCGAAGAAATTCCTCAGAAATCTTATTTACCGCCCAGCTCTTTTTCCACGGCTCCTTACCCATATATTCGGAGTTGGACGAGTGAAGTCTGTTTATCGGACTGAATACGCCGTACTGCAACCAACGAAGATACAGCTCATCATCCTGCACTCCTTTCATATGACCGCCAATATCGTGGCTCCACCAAGTGTAACCTGCGTTTGCGGCACAGTTTGTAAAGTAGGGTTGGAAATCAAGACTCTTCCACGTTACAACCGTATCGCCTGAGAATCCAAGGGGATATCTGTGGCTGCCAAGACCTGCATATCGGGACAAAATCAATCCACGCTTCTCTCCTCTGTTTGCATCTGATGTATGATAATGATTCAGCGCCCATAGAGGATCAAGTCCTTCTATGTTTGAAAGAGTTCCCTGCTGCCAGTCTATCCACCAGAAGTCAACTCCCTCGTTTTCCAAATTGCGATGCAAAATCTCAAAATATGCGCCCATAAATTCGGGGTCGGTAACGTCAAAAGTAATCATTTCCTTTTTTGAAGGATCTCTGCCGAGACGTTCACACATTGCTTCATACGCATCCTCATAAAAACGCACTCCCTGAGAAGGATGAACGTTAAGAGTTACCTTAAATCCATTTTCATGAAGCCAATTCAAAAGCTCCTTGTGATCGGGAAAAAGCTCGGTATTCCAGGAATATCCCGTCCACCCTTGAAAAAAGCAATAATAAAGTGCCTCTTGCGGAGTTTTGGGCTTTGAGCATCTTGCCTCTTCTCCAAAGCGAGAAATAACGTCCGTCCAATGCCAATCCATATCAATGGTAGCAACCGTGATGGGAATCTCACGCTTGATAAATTCCTTCATCAAGGTGCGATATTCCTCCTGCGTATATGCCTTATATCTGCTCCACCAGTTGCCGAGTGCATATTTGGGAATAAGCGGAACCTTACCCGTCAAGGAATAGAAATCTCTTAATTGTTCAAGATAATCGTGACCGTAAGCAAACCAATATCTGTCCGTGCATTTCTCACGGGGCGAAATAGTTCCGTCAGAGTTTATGACAAGAGATTTACTGTCATCCATAACTGATGTCCCGTATCTTGAAACTATACCGTTGTCGAGCTTTGTGGCACCGTTAACGGTATCAAGTGTTCTCGCAGTTCCCGGCAGCGGTTTGTTGGCAAAATCGTATATTTTACCATCCCAAGATGCTGAAAGAACATTACCGCTTTTTGAATCAACACTGAACTCGACAGCATCGGTTTTTATACTTACTATTTTTGAATCTTGTTGGATTGAATAATTGACTTTAAGAAAATCACGATTCTGTACCGTTTGCGTAGGAAGGTCGCAAAAAGCACCTTTTTCTGTTCGCAAAAGTCTTGGCGTGATTAAGGATATTCTTAGGTCTTTTTCCTGATAGATTATCATATATTCAGCTCCTCATTCTGTTGATTTTATATCTCATTATAACATCTTCTCACAATGCAAGTCAAGGAATTTTATAAAATCTCTATTGATTTTGACAGGCAAAAATGATATAATTTTTACATACCTGTTACGGAGGTAAATTATGAACAGAATTTATATCAATAACGATTGGCTCTTTGCCGAACAGTTCAAAGATGAATATATATTCGGAAGTATTGACGAAAATATGAAAAAGGTGAGGATTCCGCACACAACACGTGAGCTTCCCTTCAACTATTTTTCTGAGGACGAATATCAGATGCTTTGCGCTTATCGCAAGGTGATTTTTGCACCGCACGAATGGGCAAAAAAGCGTATCCTTATCACGTTTGAGGGCGCAGCACACTATGCCGAGGTGTTCTTGAACGGTGAAAGGGTTGGTGAGCATTATTCGGGTTACACCTCATTCACGCTTGAATTGACGGAAAAATTAATATTCGGTGAGGACAACATTCTTATCGTTAAGCTTGATTCACGTGAAAGCTTGAATATTCCACCATTTGGCAACGTTATTGACTATATGACATACGGAGGCATTTACCGTGACGTATATATTGACGTTAAAGAAAAATGCTTTATTGAGGACGTATTCGCAATTTCCGAATATACCGGTAAGATAGAAAGCAGAATTACTCTTAACGGTGATATCCCAAACGGTGCAAAAATAAGACAGACCGTTACCCTTTTGGCAGACGGCACAAGTCAACCCGAGCTTGAAAAAATCACCGAAATCAAAGATAATCATACTACCGTTCACGGTTTTATCAAAGACGTTAAGCTCTGGGATACGGATCATCCTCACAGATATATTCTTCGCACGGAATTTCTTATTGAAGAAAGTGTAATTGATATTCACGAGGCAAAAATCGGTTTCAGAAAAGCAGAGTTTACAAACGAAGGCTTCTTTTTGAACACAAGGCGTGTGCAGATCAGAGGACTTAACCGTCACCAAAGCTACGCATACGTCGGATATGCAATGCCAGAATCAATGCAAAGAGATGATGCCAGAGTATTAAAAAAGCTCGGTGTCAATGCAGTAAGAACGTCTCATTATCCTCAATCACATTATTTTATCGACGAGTGCGACAAGTTGGGTTTACTTGTATTTACTGAGATTCCGGGTTGGCAGCATATCGGTGACGGTGAGTGGAAAAAACAAGCACTTAAAAACGTTGAAGAAATGGTCACTCAGTACAGAAATCATCCTTCGGTAGTTATTTGGGGTGTGCGCATCAATGAATCTCGTGACGATCACGATTTTTACGCTTTGACGAATGAGATTGCGCACAATCTTGATCCCACAAGACAAACGGGCGGTGTAAGAAACTTTGCCAAAAGCGAGCTTTTGGAGGATATTTACACCTACAATGACTTTTTACACGACGGCAGGAAAGCGGGCTGTGACGAGAAGAAAAAGATTACCTCACAAATAAACAAACCCTATTTAATTACCGAGAACAACGGTCATATGTTCCCCACCAAGAGCTTTGATGACGAGGAGCATAGATTAGAGCACGCACTAAGACACGCAAGAGTGCTTAACGACGTGGCATCACATTCCGACATTTGCGGCAGCTTTGCCTGGTGTCTGGCTGATTACAATACGCACAAGGATTTCGGTAGCGGGGACAGAATTTGCTACCACGGTGTTACCGATATGTTCAGAAACCACAAGCTCGCATCGGCTGTTTACAGGTCACAGAGCGAAAGTGATAATGTGCTTGAAATCAGCTCTTCTATGGACATTGGCGAGCATCCTGCATCCGTCAAGGGAAACGTATGGATATTCACCAATGCCGACAGTGTGAAAATGTATAAAAACGATAGATTTATCAAGGAATATCTCCCACACAACAAGCATTTTGAAAATATGGTTAACAGCCCGATTCTGATTGACGATTATGTTGGAGATCTTCTTGAAACGGAAGAAAAAATGCCGCCCCAAAAGGCAAAATATGTTGCACGTGCGCTTAATTATATCGGGCTTAACGGTTACACAACGATTACACCCACACTTGCAAAAATGGCACTGAAATGTATGCTGATTTACAGAATGAGTATCAATCAAATCGTTGATTTGTACACAAAATACGTTGGTGATTGGGGCGGTCAAAGTACGGTATATCGTTTTGATGCAATAAGGAATAATAAGGTCGTTAAGAGTGTTACGAAAACTCCAATGAGCAAAATGCATCTTGAAATTGACGTATCTTCTACCGTATTACAAGAGAGCAATTCGTATGACGTGGCAGTTATAAGAATTCGTGCGATTGATGAGAACGAAAACCTTCTTCCCTATTCTAACGAAGCCATAAGAATAACCATTGATGGTTCTCTTGAAATTATTGGTGACGATATGATTTCTCTCAGAGGCGGAATGGGTGCTTTTTACGTTAAAACAACAGGCGAAAAAGGCAAGGCAAGAGTTAAAATTTCTTGCCCAAGACTTGATGATCAGTATATTGAGTTTGAAATGAAATAATAAACAAAAATGCTCCCGCGTGGGAGCATTTTTTGTATCAATTAATCTTCTTTCCGTCTGAGAATGCGTGTCCCGCAACCTCACCAAGCGTCCAATAAACGTGCGTGGAGCTATCGTAACAAATAGGATTGAGCTTTTTAGCATCAATCATTTCCTTTTCATTGAGAATTTCTTCCTTTGCACTTATGTTTACTATATCGCCAATGCATATTCCGTCCTCGTTGAACTTAACAAGATTACATTCAACCGTCATTGGAAGCTCGGCAATAATCGGAGCATTGACAAAATTGCTCTTAACGTGATGAAATCCTGCACGTGCAAATTTATCGGGCACATCATTGGCTGAAACTATGCCAACGTAATCACATTGTGCAACTGTTTCTGCAGTTGCAAAGCTGACTGTAAAAGCTCCCGTTTTCTTAATATTCTCGGTTGTCTTATGATCGTGCGCAAGGCACACCATAACTTGATTTGTATCATATATTCCGCCCCAAGCGGCATTCATAGCATTGGGCTCTCCGTTTTCATCATATGTGCCGACTATAAGCACGGGCATAGGATAGAGCCAACTTTTTGGTCCGAAATTTTTTCTCATTTCATAATCCTCCGTTCATTTATTGAAACAATTATAGCACTACAAAAATAAAATTGCAAGAGCAATTGAAATTTATTCAAAAATATGCTATAATCCTCTAAAAGAAGGTGAATTTATGAACAGACAGGAATTTGCATCCTATATTGAAGACTACTACGGAATAAAATACGACTGTCCTTTTGAGGACGACCTTGACACATGGGTTTTCCGTCATCCCGATAACAAAAAGTGGTTTGCACTTGTGATGACTGTAAAAAAGTGCAAATTGGGATTGAAGAACGACGGATTTATCGACGTTGTCAACCTTAAATGCGCCCCTGAAATTATGGACGATTTGTGGCGTGAAAGCGGTATTTTTCCCGCATATCATATGAGCAAAAAGCATTGGCTGACATTAGCTCTTGACAACTCTTGTTGCGAAGAAACTCTTAAATGGGTTACAAGCATAAGCTATGATCTGACAAAAAAGAAAATAAGAAAAATTAAAAGCAGATGAGCACAGAGCATCTGCTTTTTCTAATTATTAACAAATTTCTAATTTTTCTCAACACTTGTTGAGATTTATTGAAATATCTTGCAAAATGATGTAATATTATGTCGAAGCTAAAAATGAGAGGACATAATTATGATCTATATTTTATACAACCCAAATTCCGGCGACAAGCACGCAAAAGAAAAAGCAGAGATTTTACAGCTCAAAGAAAAATATGAAGCTATGAGCATTAATATCACGGAAATTGAGGATTACAACGCATTTTTATCTCCACTCGACGAAAAGGACACATTGATTATATGTGGAGGCGACGGCACTTTGAACCGGTTTATAAACAATACCAAAGATATAAAAATCATTCCCGATATTTTTTACTTCCCCGTGGGAAGCGGTAACGATTTTGCGCACGATCTGAGCCACGAAACAAACGATATGCCTTTTCGCATAAAGCATTTACTGAAAAATCTGCCAACGGTTGAGGTTAAAGGCAAAACGTATTATTTCCTCAATAACGTTGGGTTTGGTATTGACGGTTACTGCTGCGAGCAGGGTGATATAAAAAAGCAAATAAGCGACAATTCAGTCAACTATACCACGATAGCATTAAAGGGCTTAATTTATGATTTCAAGCCACGTAATGCAACGGTAACAGTTGACGGTGAAAGCACGGAATATCAGAGAGTATGGATGGCTCCAACCCTTAAAGGCAGGTTCTTTGGCGGCGGTATGATGGCAACTCCTGACCAGAACAGATGCGACCCCGAAAAGAAGCTGAGTATTCTCATAGTCCACAATGCAAATAAGATCAAGCTTTTGACTCTCTTCCCTTTAATATTTACAGGTAAGCATATCACGCACACTGATGTGGTAGAAATAAAAACGGGACACGAGATTTCGGTAACATTTGATGTGCCGACTCAGTTACAGATTGACGGTGAAACAATACTTGACGTTACAACCTATACGGTTAAAGCATAAAGCAAGCCGAGAAGCAATTGCTTCTCGTCTATTTTTATATTTCAATTAATTCATATTCTCTTGAACCGAAGCCAAGTGCTTCGGCTGCTTCAAGGGTATGAACACCGTTTCTGCTTTCAATTCTTTTAATCAAGTGGTCTTTTCCTTTGTCATTTGACGAATAAACTAAATCTAAACAAGCTTGGTCAATTGCAACAGGGTCAGTTGATGCCAAGATTCCGATATCTTTCATACAAGGGTCTTCGGCAACCGCACAGCAATCGCAATCTACAGACATATTGCACATAATGTTTATGAAAGCAATTTTATTTTCAAAATAATTCATAACTGAACTTGCTGACTCTGCCATAGCTTCCAAAAACTTGTTTTGTTCAGCATGATTTTTCCATACCATTGTTTGGTCATTGGTGAACCCACCCGAATGAATCCAAGCCTTTCCACCAGACGATGC
>JAZURO010000037.1:0-2359 GCA_045606265.1 Eubacteriales bacterium | reverse complement strand
GTTCAACATCAACAACTTGGAATGGTCCAAAGCAATCCTGCTTACCGCAGAGGAGCTGAAATCCCCCGTTATTCTCGGTGTTTCCGAGGGCGCGGGTAAGTATATGTGCGGCTTTAAGACCGTTGCCGATATGGTAAAGGCAATGATCGAAGAGCCCAAGATCACCGTTCCGGTAGCTCTGCATCTTGACCACGGCTCTTATGAGGGCGCACTCAAATGTATCGAAGCAGGATTTTCTTCCGTAATGTTTGACGGTTCTCACTACCCCATTGAAGAGAATATCGAAAAAACAAAGGAGCTTGTAAGAATCACAGGCGAAAAGGGTATCTCTCTTGAAGCTGAGGTTGGCTCAATCGGTGGCGAAGAGGACGGCGTAATCGGTGCAGGTGAATGTGCAGATCCCGCCGAGTGCAAGATGAATGCAGACCTTGGTGTTACAATGCTTGCAGCAGGTATCGGTAATATTCACGGTAAATACCCTGCAAATTGGCCCGGCCTTTCATTTGAAACTCTTGATGCTATTCAGCAGAAAACAGGCAAAATGCCCCTCGTTCTCCACGGTGGCACAGGTATCCCTGCAGATATGATCAAAAAGGCGATCGATCTCGGTGTTTCAAAGATCAACGTAAACACAGAATGTCAGCTTGCTTTTGCCGCTGCAACAAGAGAATACGTTGAGGCAGGCAAGGATCTTCAGGGCAAGGGCTTTGACCCCCGTAAGCTCCTCGCTCCCGGTACTGAGGCAATTAAGGCAACAGTTCGTGAAAAAATCGAGCTTTTCGGCTCTGCTAACAAGGCATAATTTAGTTAATAAAAAAGCTCCCGACTTTTGCTCGGGGCTTTTTGTTTATATTGCTCCTATAATATTAGCTAATTCCCTTTTCATTTACTCAAAATCTATTGACAAGTGTGAAAGATTGTGATATAATTCACAATGTTTTGCAAATATTAAAATTTGGAGGATATAAAAATGAATCGTTTAGAAGGAAAGGTTGCTATAATCACAGGTGGAAACTCCGGTGTTGGCGCAGCAACCGCAGAAAAGTTTGTTAAAGAAGGCGCAAAGGTAGTTATCACAGCTCGCCGTGCTGCTCAGCTTGAAGAAGTGGCAGCAAAAATCCGTGAGCTTGGCGGAGAGGTTCTCACCGTATGCTCTGACATTTCAAAGCCCGAGGACGCAAAAAGAGTTGTTGCAGAAACTCTTGCTGCTTTCGGTAAAATCGATATTCTTATCAATAACGCAGGCGTTCTTGATAACGGACTTAAAGCTATTGACAGCTTTACTGATGACGATATGAACAGAGTTATCGACATCAATACAAAAGGAACAATGTGCATGACACGTGAGGTTGCAATCGAAATGGCAAAGACAGGTTACGGCTCCATAGTTAACGTTGCATCTGTTGCAGGCGTTATGGGCTGCGGCGGTGCTGCTTACGTTGCATCAAAGGCCGCAATTATCGGTCTTACAAGACACACAGCTATGCGTTTTGCAGGAACGAACGTGCGTTGCAATTCACTTTGTCCCGGAACAATCGTTACACCTATGGTAGCGGGTATGAACCCTGCCAATATGGATATGAACATTTTTGGACAGATGATGAAGCATAATGATCTTAAAGTTCAGCCCTGCTTCCCCGAGGACGTTGCCAATATGCTTGTGTTCTTTGCATCTGACGAATCCCGTGCCATCACAGGTCAGTCAATCGTAACAGATTTTGGCTCTACACTTTAATTTACTAAATAAAAACGCACCTGACGGGTGCGTTTTTTGTATATTTTTTCCAAATTAGCTGAGCATATTGTGTATGAATTGTCTGAAATTATCGTAAAATTTTGAAAAATGCTTGAAAAAATCGATATTGAGTGATATAATAAAACCGTCAATAAGGGTTTGGTATTTTTCGGTGTTCCCCCTTGTTGACAAGCATAAAAATTAATGGTGATTTTGCTTTTTTGCAAGCACCCGAAAAAAACAGAAAGGAAATGGATTATGGAAAATACTGCACCCGCAAAAAAATTCTCTGTTAAGAAGCTGATTATCATCTTCGCTATTATTGCTGTTGTAGCCATCGTTGGCGTTATCGTTGCTAATATGTTGACTATTTCAAAAGCTGAATATGATAAGATCGAAGTTGGTATGTCCTATGACGAAGTTGTTAAGATTATCGGTTGTAAGGGCGAATTGACAGATTCAAGCGAAGAACTCAATTCTGAGGTTTATGCTTGGAGAGGTCTTGGCGGCGGACACGCTGAATTTCTTTTCGTTGACGGAAAAGTTTGGATCAGATACCAAGAAGGCTTGAAATAATAGCTTAGAAATACATTTACAGTAAGCCGAAATTAACTGTAAAATTAG
>JAZURO010000036.1:0-3361 GCA_045606265.1 Eubacteriales bacterium | reverse complement strand
AATTTGTCTTCCTAAGACCGCTTGGCCTCCGACTTTGCCTGAACGGTCAGCGGATACAGGTCGGGGAACTTCTCCCGAAACTTCCGCACCGCCTGTCCTGGCGTGTGGCCTCGAACCAGCTTCCAACCACCGTTCCGCTTGAAGGTTGTGGAATCGTCCTCGTAGTAGATTTTGTAGGTGTAAGTCATGTTTGTACCTCCTAGATTGGGCGGTTGTTAGCCGCCCTTATTTTCCTTGATTTCTTCTTCAAAAAATGCCTTTATATATTTCTTACATCCACCGGAAACATTTACACAAGGTCCACCATTTTTTCTTGTGCAAAATTGGCAACTCATACTTGCAAAAACATAGTCCACGATTTCATCTATGGTCATCGTTTTCATTTTTTCAAATCGTGTCATTTTTAGCCTCCAATTCTTTTATAACTGAAAGTGCTTCTTTTTGCAGTTCGACCATACAGTTTGGAAAATTAGTAATTCCCGCAACAGTTCTGTCAAAAGGGCAATCTTTGCAAGGTTGGCACCCGATACAGGTTTCGAGTGCCGCTATGACCTTTTGCTTTTCCATTTATTTACCTCTTACGCGGGGATCAGCATTCCCTTGCGAATGCAATAAGTGATTTCTTTCTTGAAAAAATCGGATTCAAAAGAATCGGTATCTTTTCCATAATGAGACATAGTAACTCTGTTGCCATTGATTGCGGTGATTTCATGCCAAACCAGCCATTCGCTGTTTTTCTGCTTGCTGTAAAAAACCTGTCCAACTTTTATTTCATTTACCTCCACATTTTCGGGTTTTCTTCCCTGTGAGTATATATTAGCACATGGGGGTGTAAATGTCAATAGGTTTTTGATAGATTTTTGATAATTATTCTGCCGGACTTTGGAGCCATTCTTTAAGGCATTCTTCGCAACTTTCGTGTTCGCAGTCTTTATCGGGAGAAATGCAAGCGAATGCACCAAAGCTGGTCAACAGTTTAATCAACTCCTCGTCATTCATCGCCCGGATTCTGTCGGCGGTGGTCATAGGTTCTTTCTTTTCTACCCATTTTTTTCGTTCTTTGAAATTCAAGCAAGCAGAAGATAATTCCATTCCAGATGTAAAAGCATCTATAAATTTTTCTGCACTATCAGCGCATACTTCATAAAACAAACAATCTTTACAAGTAGCCATAATCAATCTCCTTCCCACGGTTCCGATGTTCTAAACATCTCTCTTACCATATTTTTGATTGTTTGATCTCTTGAAGTAATTGTATTACATCCTTTTGAGCATTTAGGGCAAATTAATGTGCTTCCACCGCTTTTCCATTCATAAGTGGTTTCAACAAAATTGTCTAAACGAATGCGCTTTCGTTTACCGCATCGTGAACAGGATATTTCAAACTGCTTCATAATCATTCTCCTTTCGGCGGTTGGGGCAAATACTGCCAATGTGTAACATCATCAATCGTGCCGGGAATTTGCCAACGGGGTTCTGGGTAATCGTTGTACCATTCGCAATATCCCTCTTTGACCATTGTCTTGCCACTCTTTTGCACACAAACGCACAACACACGAATTGATTTCTTGATAGTGCTTCTGTATCGCTTGTGAGTGGAAACAATCTCCGGCAACCTATCCTTGACCGAAATCCACTCCTGCACCGTTACGCCGCTGTCAATGTACGCATCTGCAATCTTTTCAGCTACATCTCGCCAAACGGTACACCACGGAAACGGCAAACTTGTAAGAACAGGCTTTGCCAACTCCACCAACTTTTCCCTAACATCCATTGTTATGACTCCTCACTCATATCCCATTCATTGGGTGGTACGATAATTTTTATAGCCGGAAAACCATCTTCGTCCTTTTGCGTTTTGTCCCATTCCATATATCCACGGGCAACAAACTTTTCGATGGACATCATAATTTTGAATTTTTCGCACACTTCCGGCAAAATATCTTCAACTACGATATGCTCTTGTTTGCCGGTTTCAAAAGCAAGTGCAGCAAAAATAGCGTGCATAATTGCAACGCCTTGCCGTTCTTCTGCATCTTCCGGCAATCCTTTCAGCGTTGCAGTTCCTCCGTCAATCAGCTTGAACGGAATGTTATACATTGTGTGCAGATAAATTCCTTTGCACTTTTCATAATGCTTTGCAATCACTTGCATAAACTCTTTTGCGGTTGTTACTGTCATTCTTCCTTTGCCTCCATTTCATTTTTTAGGGTGGGGATATTAAAGAATATCCCACTCCAAATCATCATATTTTTCGGCTAACTTGAAACAGCCATATTCCTTGACTTCGTTAGGATCAGCAGAAATCCGCTTTGACTTTTGGCTATAATATAACGGTATTGCATTATCGCCCGTCATCAGCTTGCCGTTCATTCTGTTTTTTGTAACCATCAAATAGCTGTTGCATTCATCGCCTTCATCTGCTCTTTGATAGTTAAACACGAAAGAAACGGCGTTTGTAATGTCAGACGAGCCGGAAACGGTGTCATTGTCAAAAGCTGCACTTGACTTTTTCGGGTGTGCCACAAGAATGATCGCAACATCGTACTGTTGAGCCAATTTTTCCAGTTTTTTGACAAATGCGGATTGCTGTCTGTAAATATCCGTGTTAGGATCGCCGTCCATAGCCGTCATAAGGTTATCAATACAAACCAGCTTAATATCATACCGACAAATTGCGTCCACCATAACCTTTATCAAGCCTTCGTATTCATCGTCAGAAACAGCAGAATTATCGAAAATAAATGCTTTGTCATAATACCATGCGTTGATTTTCTTCACGCAACCTTCTGTCAAATAATATTCTTCGTCATTGTATTCATTTCTTGTGGTGCAAATGTGATTTGCTCCGGCAATCTGCAAGTCAAGCCAATTCTTAAAATGATAATTGGGTAACTCACCAGAATAAACGAAAACGGCGTTGTCCTGCTCGATTGCTTCAGCTACCAACTGCGACATAAAGGTGGACTTACCTTCGCCACGCTTGCCAGACAGCAAAACCACATGACCACGGAGCAAACCACCGCAAACACGATCCAGCGGACGGATGCAGGTTCTGATTTTTGGAAGGTCACGCAGGTTGACCGCTTCAACTGTTGCCAATCGCTTGACATACTTCACATCACGCAGTTCCGCACCTTCCACCGCACGGATAATAGCCTCTTTGCCATATTTCCGCAAAATGTCATTTGCATCCTTTTCGCAGAGGTAATCTTGAGGGCGGACACACTTTACTTTCATTTGCAACCGCTTTTCAAGTGTTTCAATCAGCGTTATTTTGCCTTTTTCATAATCGCCAAAAACGACAACCTCTTGAAACTTATTGATCCAATCCCAGCAGTTTGCAAGCCATGTAAAACCT
>JAZURO010000035.1:0-3981 GCA_045606265.1 Eubacteriales bacterium | reverse complement strand
GTTTCTACAAGCTTTGCGTAAATTTTCGATAATTCACGAGTGAATTATCGGTACGAACAAACAAACGCCCTTACGAAAATAAATTTTCGACGGTCATTTCTTTATCCGTACTACGAAAATCCCTCCCAAGTGAGTGATTTTCTAAAATTTACTTACTTTTTTCGTAGCCATAAGCTTCAAATTAAACTTACCATTTGTGCAAAATAATATCTTTTGTGCAAATAATGTGTCTATTCGTAAGGTAGCAAATCCTTAATTTTGAGGGCGCCTGTTAAAATGCCCTCAAAATTGTTTTGTGTTGCAAGGCAACACGATTTGCGTAAGATTTTGCCACGAAGTTCCATAAAAAGTTTTTGCGCCACTTTTTTCAAAAAGTGGCAAAACCCAATCTTTGTAACTTTTCTCGAAAAAGAACAGAAAAAGTGTTTCTTTGTAACTTTTTACAAGCAACAAACACACCAAATAAAAGAAAGGCAGGTGAATATATGTTATCAACAGTTGACGGGCTTGTACTGCGGTCGCAGAATTACGGTGAGAACGACAAGCTGATTACGATATTAACGTCGGAAGGCAAGCAGGTAATACTTGCAAAGGGCGCTCGTTCAATGAAAAGCAAGATAAAGAATATCACCGAGCCCTTCGTTTATGCAAATTTTGAGCTTAATCAAAAGGGAAGCGCAATCCCTTGGATAAAGGGCGGTTCCCCAAACGAGATTTTTTATAAAATCCGTGAGAACCTCGAAAAGTTATTTCTTGCCACCTACGTTTGCGATATAGCAAACGAGCTTTCGGGCGAAAAGGTAGAGTGCGAGGATATGCTCCGTCTGACACTTAACACGCTGTTTGCGATATTGAAGGATATTCGTCCTCTTGCTCAGATCAAGGCGGTTTATGAAATACGTGCTGCGGCAATTTCGGGCTACCGTCCAAATCTCGATTACTGTGAAAGATGTGAAAGTAATGACGCCGAAAACACGTATTTTGACGTGATGAACGGCGCTCTTATCTGCTCTGAATGTCTTAACGAGCGAGGCGGGATAATAAAGAAAAATTTATCCCTTGCCTTTGACGATATAAGGGAGAAAACTGTACTTATCCCCCTCACTCCCGCATCACGAACGGCAATAGAATATTCAATCAGCGCCCGTAACGAAAAGATTTTTTCCTTTTCTCTGAGCGAGAGCGACGACCTCAGAATTTTTTCAAAGGCGTGTGAAGAATATCTTCTTCACCATCTTGGGCACGGATTTGATTCACTTGACTTATATCATTCTATAACATAAATTTTGAAGGTACTATGAAATATTCAGATAATTTATTTTCAACACTTGAATTTGATAAAATAACGGCACTTCTCTCTGAATGTTCAATGACCGAGGGAGCGCAAAAAATGGCTCTTATGCTTGAGCCAACAAGCGACCCCATTGTCATTGTAAGAAGGCAGAACAGAACGACGGATGCGTGCAGATTGGCAAACGCAAAGGGTATGCCAACCTTTGTTAACATCCGTGACGTTTCTGCATCCTGCGAGCGAGCTGAGAAGGGCGCAATCCTCTCAATGAGGGAGCTTCTTGACATAGCGGCAGTTCTTCGCTCTGCAAGAATGCTACTCGATTACATCAACGGCAACAAGCTGTTTGACACCTGTCTTGACGAGATTTTTGACCGTCTTATACCTGACAGAAAATTAGAGGAGAGAATTGCACGTTCCATCATATCTGAGGATATGATGGCTGACGAGGCAAGTCCCGCACTTGCCGAAATAAGACGGAAAATCCGTCACGAAAACAACAGAATCAAGGATATTTTGCAGCAGTATATGAGTGCGGGATCGCACTCGAAGTATTTGCAGGAAAATATCGTTACTATGCGTAACGGGCGTTACGTTGTTCCCGTCAAGGCGGAGTGCAAAAACGAGATAAAGGGACTTTTGCACGACACGTCCGCTTCGGGTGCGACTATGTTCATTGAGCCATCGTCGGTAGTTGAGGCGAACAACGAATTAAGAATGCTTCAAAGCCGTGAGGAACACGAAATCGAGCGAATTTTAGCTGAATTATCCTCACTTGTGAGCGATTCTTCAAGGGCAATCTGGCTCGACTATCAGAACATATCCGAAATATCGTTCTATTTTGCGTGTGCAACGCTTTCGCAGAGAATGAACGGCACGTCCCCTGCAATTTCAAGGGGAAGAACGGTCAATTTCAAACGTGCAAGGCATCCGCTTATCGACAGGGACAAGGTTGTTCCCGTTGACCTGAGAATCGACGAGGGCAACGATACACTGATTATCACGGGCCCGAACACGGGCGGCAAGACGGTTACGCTCAAAACACTCGGTCTTTTCGCTCTTATGGTGCAATCGGGATTGCATATTCCTTGCGACGAGGGCAGTGAAATATGCATTTTTGACAATATTTTTGCCGACATTGGCGACCAGCAAAGCATTGAGCAATCGCTCTCGACCTTCTCCTCGCATATGGTCAGCATTGTCAAGATGCTTGACGGCATCACAAACGAGAGCTTGGTTCTTTTCGACGAGCTTTGCGCAGGAACTGACCCTGTTGAGGGTGCGGCGCTGGCTCACTCCATAATTGAGGCGGTCAGGGAGAAGGGCGCTATGTGTATGGCAACCACTCACTATGCCGAGCTTAAAGCTTACGCTCTTCAAACCAAGGGTGTTTGCAACGCTTCCTGCGAATTCGACGTTGCCACACTTAAACCCACGTACAAGCTGATTATCGGTACGCCCGGAAAGTCAAATGCGTTTGCCATTTCATCAAAGCTCGGACTTGATGAGAAAATCGTTGAGAGGGCAAAGACCTTTCTTGGAAACGACGACAGAAACTTTGAAACGGTTATCGAAAAGCTTGAACAAAGCCGAATTCAGATGGAAAACGAAAGGCAGAGGGCAGAGGAGCTTCGCATTGAATACGAGCGATTTAAGGCAGACAACGAAAAGCTTATAAGCAGAAAGCTCTCTGAGGCGGAACGTGAGCTTGAAAAGGCACGTGAAAAGGCAAATGCTATGGTACAGAGCGCCAAGGCGTCAAGCGACTACATCCTTTCCGAGATGGACAAGCTCAGAAAACAGAGGGACAGCGAGCATCTCGGAGATGCCGTTGACGAGGCAAGAAGAAAGATGCGTGACTATCTTCGTGAAAACGAGGACAAGTTCAATCCCGTTGAAGAAAAGGTTGACAAGGAATACGTGCTTCCCCGTCCGCTTAAAATCGGCGACGAGGTGTACATTATTAATATCGACAAGACCGGTTTCGTAGTTGACAATCCCGACAAGAACGGTAACGTCACCGTTCAGGCGGGTATTATCAAAACAAAAACCAAGGTTAAGAATCTTAAACTCATTGAAAACAAGGCGGCATTTATCGACAAGTCGGGTAAAAAGACCAAGGCGGGCGATTACAGGGCGACCGTCAGCCGAAATTGCAAGGACGAAATCGACCTCCGCGGTATGATGGGCGACGAGGCGTGGCTTAAGGTTGACAAGTATTTTGATGAGGCGATTCTCGTTGGCTATCACACCGTCCGTCTCATTCACGGAAAAGGAACGGGTGCGCTTAAAAAGGCACTTTGGGAATATTTGCGCCGTGACAGCCGCATTAAATCCTTCCGTATCGGTCAGTACGGAGAGGGCGACGGCGGTGTTACCGTCGTTGAATTGAAATGATTTTTGGGGAAATTACAGACTGAAAACGTGAGGGCTTTTTGAAAGTTACAAAGTGAAGATGTGGGGACATTTTTGAAAGTTACAAAGTGAAGATGCGGGGGCTTTTTTGAAAAACCGCCCCCACGCCCCCCGAAAAACTTTTGCTGATGGGTTTCTACAAGCTTTGCGTAAATTTTCGATAATTCACGGGTGAATTATCGGAACACCCACTAAAATCCTTTTACGAAAATGAATTTTCGCCAAGGATTTTATTGTCTGTACTACGAAAATAACTCCTACGGAGTGATTTTCTA
>JAZURO010000034.1:0-15240 GCA_045606265.1 Eubacteriales bacterium | reverse complement strand
TTATCGATATTTTCAATAGTGAAGATGAGTATATAAGATACCAAACTAATGCCAACATTAATTTTTATTCTCACGAACAGTTATTAAATTTTGTTGAACAGTACAATTCCCAAAATGACGGATTTGTTTATACTTTTATATCATTTGATTTTGATGATAGTTCAATCATAAAACCGTATCTATATACATTTAGAACAATAGCTGTGTTTGAAAAAAATGAAGAAACAGGGGAACACAAACGACTGGATTTGTATGACAAAGACCACTCCAACGGGTTTGGATTTGGATGTGAATATACTTTACATATGGACGACTATTCATCCTCGGGAGAAAAAATAGAGCGTGCATATCAAATATGCTGTGCTTTTAGCACTAAGAAAGCATATAACTTTCATCAAGAAGACGAATTTGTAATAGATTTTGTCGGCTGCTATAATATAGAAGATAACTATAAGGATTTTGCAGAATTGCGTGATCTCTATCCTAATGATGAAACATTTATTCGACAATTCGCAGACGCCAAAAGTATGAATGTTGAAAATTATAGTTATGATAGATATTATGAGTATATGTATATGTTCAGAATCAATATTAATGGCAAGGATGAAATAAGCATTCAAATTACATCCGAAAGCGAGATGACTCAAGAAAAACTCGATAAAATATGCAAACTTTTGCTTGATAATATCGTAATTATCAATATGGAGGGGTAGTATGAAAAATACAAAATTTGTCGCAAAAATTACTGTAATTCTTATTTTGCTATTATCCACAATTGTACTAAATTCTTGTGCTCATATTGGAATTAGTGAGGGAAAATTGCAGTCTCACAAAGAATTTTTAGAATTTGTTCAATCATTCAATTCTATAAATGATAAAAATATTGCAAGTTTTATTTCAATTGATTTTGATAATAACGATAAAATCCAAAATAAAGTTTATGAATATCATTTGGAAATGCGTAGATATCCATTTATAGAAACGGGAGATTATGATAAATATTCAGACTTAGCCATTGTTCGAATGTATTTTTATTTAATTTACGAAAAAGAAAATATTCAAGAAAATGAATATCAAATAATGTGTTCATATTCAACAAAAGAGTTTAATTTTTATCAAAATAGTAATTTGCAGCTTGTTCTTTCAGATGGCGAGTCACGAGATACTGTATATAAGCAGAATAATAGTGACAATTTAGATTATTATGTTTACACTCAAAAGTATCAATTGTTAACTGATGGTAAGAATGTTATGGATATATATGTATCATCCACTTTACAACCTACTCAAAAACAACTCGACGAAATTTGTCAGCTTTTACTTGATAATATTGTTATTATTAATACGGAGGGGTAGTATGAAAAGATATTTATTGATAATAATTATTCTGTTGGGTATTTTTTGTAGCAATATAATGGTTTTTGCACAAGAAAATGAAAGTGAAGCATATGAAATTACAACAGAAGAAGATTCTGAATTGAGTAGTAATAGTGATATAACTAATGAAGAATTAGAGAATGCTATAATTATTGGTAGTGGAGAAGAAGAACAAATAAGCATCTTATTTTTAGATGGGTTTGCTGCATATTATTTTTCACAATTAAACAAAAATTTTGGAAACAATTATATAGGTTCGTGCTCATATACTGCCGCTGCGATGCTTTTGTCATTTTATGATACATATTGGAATGATAATATAATTCCAGAGCATTATGAATCTCAAGATAAAAACTTTCCTAACACCAAACTTATTGAGGATATATCGGAGTCTCCGGGAATTAAGATGGAGTCAATTCCTCATGGAACAACCAAAGAACAGTATAAAACTATTATTGATAATGATAAAGACGAATATTTTCATCTTAAACTGATAGATATTGGTTTGAATATATTTGATGATTATGCGTTATTTCCCTCGTCAGTAGAAGAATTATTGGAATATTATTTGTACAATGTAGTAGGATTTAGTACATCGGAAGTAACAGTGGAACGTATAACTGCAGGAAATCTTTTCGATGGAATAACCGTACGAGAATATGTGATAAATAAAGTAACCCAAGGGATTCCAGTTTTCGTAAGTGCCACAAGTTTAGGTGAAGGCGCTCACTCATATATTATTTATGATTATGATGCATCAACTGATGAGTTGTATTGCCATTTGGGTGGGCACTACAATGATGAGAATGTTCTCTTGACACATGTTAAATTTTCAACAATTGATTATACACTTTTTGAAGGTGCTGTAACTATAAATTTCACTCAGAATTCACAGCACTCCCACTCCGACAACTATGTTGATTCAGAGGGCAACACATATTGCTCTTGCTATTTTTCAAACTGTCACCCCGAGCATGAGCACCGATACAAACCGTTTGAAAGTACTGAAAGTACGCTCCATACATATGACTGTCCTTGTTCTCCGACTACTATATTACAACCGCACACATATACGTATGCCGAGTTGGACGATAATATGCACATATATAAATGCACCAAGTGTGAATATCAAATCGAGCAAAATCATAGGTGGGAAAAAACTTACAACGACGAAACTCACACATTTACTTGTATAGATTGTGGACATGTCAAAACCGATTCTCACAATATAGAAGTAGAAAGTTGCGATTCAAATGTGCATAGATACTGTTGCACGGAGTGTGATTACTCAATAGAAGAGGAACACATCAAAACGTACACAAGCGTGGATAACATTTTGCATTTTGTGAAGTGTTCGGTTTGTGAATATGAGGGAAACGAATACCATAGTACTAAATATGCAGATTTGGGTGACGGTACTCACTCCGATTCTTGTGAAGAATGTGGATATTATTCAATTGAAAATCATACTTTTGTATGCAAATCGGTTGACGGAACATATCACCGTTCTGTTTGTGATGCTTGCGGTTTAGTGAACGGTGCGAATGAAGCGCACGTTTGGGGGTCTTACAGTAATCCCAAATATTTCAAATGTACTCTTTGCGGTCACTTGAAGCTCGTAACGGGCCCCGGTATCATACCGATAAACCCGACAAATAAAAATGACGAAATTGAAGAAACCGAATAAACAAATACCCCCAAGCGAGTGCTTGGGGGTTCGTTTTTTACAAAATAATGCATATAAGTCCGTTTGAGCCCTCGTTGATAATGCGTTCAAGTGTTTCTGAGAGCTTGTTGCGAGAGGCATCGGGTATATGGTCGAGCTTGGTGTGAAGCCCCTCGTTCATAAGCTCATAAAGTGATTTTCCAAACATATTGGAGCCCCATATTTTTTTGGGATCCTCCTCAAATTCTTCAAGAAGATATTTTACAAGATCCTCGCTCTGCTCCTCGCTGCCGACTATCGGATTGATTTCGGTTTCAATATTGGCACGAATCATATGAATAGATTGCGCACTCGCACGAAGCTTGACTCCGTATCCACCCGCCCTTTTGATGATTTCGGGCTCTTCAAGGCGGAGCTTTGAGGCATCGGGCATCACAATACCGTATCCCTTTTCGTCAGCATCCGCAAGTGCCTCTGCTACCCTGTCAAATTCATTCTTTTTTGCTGAGTATTCTTTAAGCATTAAGACAAGCTGTTCTTCGGACTCAATTTCAAAGCCCGTAATCTCACTAAGAACTCTGAAATACAGTGCTTTATCGCACTCAATATTTATTTTCGCTCTGCCGCAGCCATAATCAATGCTGTCAAAGCTGAAATTGCTGACATATTCATTTTTTGAAAGCGGAGAAAACGCATTCTTAACCTCTCCCATCTTTTCAACGTCCCTTGCACATTTCAGAACGCTGTCTCTGATTGAGCTTTTAACGGGATGGCTGTCCTCAATCGCCTGCATCCATTCGGGCAAGGCAACTCTTATTTCACTAACGGGAAATTCACAAAGAATCATTTCAAGAATATGGCGTATATCCTCTCCGTCGAGTTCAAGACAGTTCACAAGCGCCACGGGTGCTGAATATTTCTCCTCCAATTCGTATGCAAGCGCTATGCTTTTTTCACTCGAAGGATTTGCCGAGTTCAATATCATTGCAAAGGGCTTTCCCATTTCCTTTAACTCTTTTACAACTCTCTCCTCTGCACTCACGTAGCTCTCACGAGGTATTTCACCAATGCTGCCGTCGGTTGTAATCAACATCCCGATAGTGGAGTGATCGGTAATAACCTTTTTCGTTCCAAGCTCTGCCGCCACGGTAAAAGGCATTGGCTCCGCCCTCCATGGAGTGCGCACCATTCTTGGCTGCCCTTCCTCGATGGTACCAAGTGCATCCGGCACGATATATCCTACGCAATCTATCATTTTAACACGCATTGTAGCGCTCTCGCCCATGTCAATAGTCACCGCATTATCGGGAATAAATTTTGGCTCCGTTGTCATAACGGTTTTTCCGCCCGCACTTTGCGGCAGCTCGTCACGTGCTCTCTCACGGTCATATCCCTCTTTGATATTCGGCAATACCAAGGACTCCATAAATCGCTTGATAAAGGTGGATTTTCCACTTCTGACGGGGCCCACAACGCCAATGTATATATCACCGCCCGTTCTTTCGGCAATATCCCTGTAAATTGAATGTTCGCTCATACATAACCTCCAAGTTTTCTTCGGTTAATTCTATGAGCTTTTATCTTTATTTAGAACTATGCTTGTTTGATTTTTCTTAGGACAAGCACCGCACAAAAAATCCCAACCCTGAAATCAGGATTGGGAATTAAATTACATTTTTTTGTCAAGATATTTCCAATACGTCGCAATATACACTATTCCCGACCAAACGGTCATTACAAGTGTTATCACGCTTGAAACGATTGTAACGGGATAGCTTCCAAAGAAGAAAAGAACATCCATCTTTGCAAGAACGGGTTCAAGAAGCGCTGCCATTACGCACACTATCTGGGATACGGTCTTGATTTTGCCAAGCATATTAGCAGCAACTACGATATTCGCATTCTTTGCGGCAATAAGACGAATGGACGCCACTGCAAGCTCACGGAACACCGTAACCATAACAAGCCACATAAATATGTTGAACAAAAGCACGTTTGAATGTGAACGGTACATAATGCACATCATTGCAGAAAGCACCATAAATTTGTCTGCAAGCGGATCAAGGAATTTGCCAAAATCCGTTACAAGCCCACGTTTTCTTGCAATTTTGCCGTCAAGAAAATCGGTAAACGCAGTAATTAAGAATATTGCGGCACCCAGAATATTGGTTAACGTTGAAACCTCAAGCAACAGCACAACCACAATAACAGGTACAAGTAACAAACGCAAAACAGTTAATTTGTTCGGTAAATTCATAATGGCATTTCCTTTCAAAAATCAATAAATCTTAATTGCCTCTCCGCAAAGGTCGTATTCAACGACCTCGTTTATCTTAACGTCAACAAACGTTCCGGGCAATATACCCTTTTCGCCCGTAAAGTAAATCTTTCCGTCAATATCGGGTGCGTCGGCAGAGCTTCTGCCGTAATATGCTTCGCTGATAGGGTCAAATCCCTCACAAAGCACTCTTATTACCGAGCCGAGCTTCTTTTGATTGGTCTCTTCATTGATTACAAGCTGATCTCTCATAAGAATATCATATCTGTCGAGCTTTATCTGCTCATCAATCTGCTCCATCTTATACGCAGGTGTTCCCTCTTCTCTCGAATAGGTGAAAACTCCCACGTGTTCAAATCTCTGCTCGTTAACGAACTCGCAAAGCTCGGTAAAATCCTCGTCGGTTTCACCCGGGAATCCAACTATAAACGTTGTTCTGATAACAATATCGGGAATCTCCTTACGAAGCTTTGCAACAACCTCACGGATAAGCGCACTTCCTCCGTGACGGTTCATTTTTTTAAGCACTCCGTCAGCAATGTGCTGCATTGGAAGGTCAATATACTTGCAAATTCTGTCGTTATCACGCATTTCGGCGATAAGCTCGTCTGTTATCTTGTCGGGATAACAGTAAAGAATTCTGAACCACGGAATATCGGTTTCCTGACTAAGTTTATGCAAAAGCTCAGCCAATTTATAACCTCCGTAAATATCTTGTCCGTATTTCGTTGTGTCCTGAGCAACAAGAGTAAGCTCCTTTATGCCCAAGGCTTCAAGCTCACGTGCCTCGGAAATAATATCCTCCATAGGACGTGAACGGAATTTTCCTCTTATCGAGGGGATAGCACAATAAGTACAACGGTTATCACAGCCCTCGGCAATTTTTATGTATGCCGCATAGTCGGGAGTTGTGAGAACTCTGTCACCGCCAAGGCGAACACAGTTTTTGTCCTCAAAAGAGGAATACTTTTCGCCATCAAGTACGGTTTCAACCGCTTCAACAATATTGTGAATGCTTCCGACACCCAAAACTGCGTCAACCTCGGGAAACTCTTCAAGTATTGTATTTCTGTATCTTTCGGCAAGGCAACCTGTAACGATAATTCCTTGAAGATCACGGTTCTCTTTGAGCCACGCAATATCAAGAATATTATCTATTGCCTCTTTTTTTGCAGATTCAATAAATCCGCAGGTGTTAATAATTACTATATCCGCCTCGGTTTCATCGGGAGTAAGCTCATAGCCCGCCGCAACGAGCTCATAAAGCATAACCTCAGCATCAAGCTGATTTTTAGGACAACCGAGCGAAACAAAACCTATTTTCATATTTATCCTTTCAGATGAACAAATCTATTCATTATATTTTAGCACATTTTATATATCTTTGTCAAGTACATATAAAAACCGAATTGTCAATAATTATTGAATATTTTTTATTTTTTTGTTGCAAGTTTATGAAAAATGTGTTATACTGTTTTTGTCTTTTTTTATCAAATTTTGTTTTGGAGGAAGCTATGCTTACAGAACGCGCAAAAATACTCATTTCTGAAAAGGATCTAAAAATCAAAATCAAAGAAGTTGCAAATCAAATTTCAGCCGACTATGCGGGCGAAGAAGTGCTGTTTGTAGGAATCCTCAAGGGATCCATTCACTTCTATTCAGACCTCACACGTGAAATTAATTTGCCCTTGACAATGGATTTTATGGCAATTTCAAGCTACGGTGCAGGAACCTCATCATCGGGAGAGGTTAAAATGCTTAAAGACCTTGATAAGAGCATTTGCGGAAAGCACGTTATCATTGTAGAGGATATTATCGACAGCGGAAATACCCTCTCATATCTTAAAAGACTGCTCTCTTCACGCCAGCCGAAATCAATAAAGATATGCACTCTCCTTGACAAGCCGTCAAGAAGAAAGGTTGCTCTTGAACCCGACTATTGCTGCTTTGAAATTCCCGACGAATTTGTTTTCGGTTACGGTCTTGACGTCGATCAAAAGTATAGAAATCTCAAAGACATCTACATTCTCGCTCCCGAGGATTATCCCGAAGAATGATAGAAATATTACATAAAGACAAGGATTTTTTGGTTTGCGTAAAGCCGCAAGGAGTTTCCTCTCAAAGTGATCTCTCGGGTGAAATGGATATGACTGCCCTTTTGAAAGATTATCTTGAAGAAGCAAACGAAAACAGCGATATTTTCGTTGTTCACCGTCTTGACAGGGCGACGGGTGGAATTGTTCTATACGCAAGAAACAAAGTCGCAGCAGCTGTCTTTTCAAATCTCGTTGCGCAAAAGGACGGATTTGAAAAGCAATATCTCACCGTTGTTTCGGGTATGCCCGAAAGCAAAAGCGGAAGTATGAGTGACTTGCTTTTTAAGGACAGTGCGCAAAAAAAGTCCTTCGTTGTTAAGAGCGAACGCAAGGGTGCCAAAGTTGCCTCACTTGATTATGAAACCGTGAAAACATTAAAGCAAGGCGAAAAAGTCTTTTCACTTCTTCAAATCAAACTGAATACGGGCAGGTTCCATCAAATCCGTTCGCAGCTTGCCTCCCGAGGTATGCCCGTTTATGGCGACGGAAAATACGGCTCACGTGAAAAAGCTCCGCATTTTGCTCTTTGGGCAAACAAAATTATATTTACATACAAGGGTAAAAAATATCAATTTGAAAAAGATCCCGATTTTGATACAATGCCTTGGAATTTATTCAATTAAAAAATGGAAGCGAAATCGCTTCCATTTTTTTGTTTTTATTTCTTTTTCTTGGGCTTTTTGATCTTATTGAGCTGTCTGTTCATTTTAAGGAGCTCTTCCTTTGTAAAGGAAATATTAGCCATACCAAGCATTGAAGTGAGACGAAGAACTGTAAATCCGCCCATCATCTGCATAAGACCGCTGTCAGCAGAGGAAAAATCAATATCAAATCCGCCACTCTTTTCACCGTCGCCCTTTGCTGCGTTCATCTTCCTCTTCATTTGAAGTCCAACGCTTGCAAACCACATTTTGCCTGCTAAGGTATCCATAATATCGCTCATCTTATCGTTGAGTGAGAAATAGCCCTCGGGTGCGTCAATGTCAAACCAGTTAAGAACTGCACCCTTTTCAACAAGAACGTAGTCCATATTCATTTCAGCTACCTTGCGAATCTTACCTTCATCAGTAAAATCGCCCGCCTTTGCAACGATTGTGCTTTCGCCAACGTTTGCAACGTCGAAATAGAAGAAATGATCGTCAGCTGTCTTTTTACCAACCGAAACACCGTTCACGAAAAGCTCAACTTCGGGAAGATTGGAGTAAACTGTTACCTTTGTAACATCCTCAACTCTGGCAACGTATCTCTTTCCGCAAAGGTGAACGAAGGGTGCTTCCTCGGGTGAACGGAGCCAAGCTTTATAAGCATAGAAGGAGTCCTTCTTATACTTTCTGTCCATTGTCATAAGTCCCTTGTGGTTCTGTCCGTTTTCGCCGCCCTCAGCTCTTGCATCTGCGCCGAAGTCGAACATATTCCACACGTGAGTTGCCCACATATATTTTCTTGAGAAGAGCTGTCTGATAAGTTCTTCGTGATAATATGCCTGATATTCCTCTGTATAGTCACCCTGCTTGGGATCGCTTGTGTGCCAGTTGAGCGCCTCGCAACCGTACTCTGAGCATCCGATCGGAATTGAGGGATGCATTGCGTGGAACTTATCAAACCAAGGGCCGTTCATAGATGTATCACCGCCGTACCAACCGAAATAGTGGTTGTAGGAAACAACGTCGGGAATCTGAACGTATGGGTCATCCATTTTGCACATAGAAACGCAAGCGATAGTTGTAAGACGTGTCTTGTCCATCTCGTGGCAAAGATCGTTAAGAATTCTGTGATTTTCAAGAAGATCGTCATCAGATCCTGCAATAGAAATCTCGTTAGAAAGTCCCCAAACAACGATTGAGGGGTGATTATAGTTCTGAGCAATAAGCTCTTTCATTTGTGAAATCGTGTTTTCACGACCTGTGGGCATATGCTTTGAAATATAAGGAATTTCAGCCCAGATCACCATACCGTATTCATCACAAAGATCATAGAAATACTGATCGTGCTGATAGTGTGCAAGACGGATTGTTGTTGCACCCATTTCCCAGATGTATTCCATATCTTCCTTATGATGCTCGGGAAGAAGAGCGTTACCGATACCAAGACGGTCCTGGTGACGGGATACGCCGCGAAGAGGATACTCTTCTCCGTTAAGGATAAATCCGTTATTGGGATCGATCTTGAAGCTTCTGCATCCGAAACGTGCTGAAACATTGTCAAGCACTTCATCACCGTTTACGATTGATGCCTTTGCAGTGTAAAGATAGGGGTCACGTCTGCCGTGCCAAAGATGTACGTTTTCAATAACGAAATTAACAACCTTATCACCTGTGCGCTTTTCTTCAACCACATTGCCTTCTTTGTCGAAAATTGTATAGAGATATTCTGCACCTGTTTGAAGCTCTGTGGAATAAACCTCAAGCTCCACGTTTGCATTCTTGCCGTCAATTACGGGAGTAATTTTGATTCCGGGCGCTCCGTAATAGTCAAGATCAAAGTGAGAAGCATTAACTGCAATAATATTTACATTTCTGTATATACCGCCATAGAAAGTAAAGTCAGCCATCTGGGGATAAACCGTATCGTTTGCAGCGTTGTCAACTACGATAGCAAGAAGATTTTCTTCTGCAAGATCGGATGAAAGATTAACTCTCCAAGTGGAGTAACCGCCGTCATGATGTGCGAGGTGCTTACCGTTGAGGTAAACATCTGCTGAGGAGTTTGCACCCTGAATTTCAAGATAATGAAGCTCGCCCTCGGGGAGATCATTTTTTGCAAAAGATTTTGTGTAAACACAAGAACCGCGGAAATAATCGTTGCCGCCGTCCTGACCGTCCACTGCATTCCAGGAATGAGGGAGATTAACAAGCTCTGCATTTTCTTTTACGTTAATATCGGACGTCGCCTTGTAAAAGTTCCAAGAGCTGTTAAAGTTAAGAATGGATCTCATAAAAATTCCTCCTAAAAAAGTAAAATAAACATAACTTTGCATTATATCACATATTAATTATAACCATTTTTTGTCCTTTTGTCAAGGAATTTATAAAAAGTTAGCAAAATAGCCATATTATTAATTATTATGAATAATATTCATATTTTAGTTATTGGCACTTTGTCAATAATTGTTGACAAAGTGGATAAAATAATGTACAATATTATTTGCGACACTTCGCACAAAAAATATTTTTTGGAGGATGTTATGTCTAAAAAGCAAAAAACAGTTGAGCTTGACGCAAACGGCCATCGCAAATATGGTATGCGCGACAACTTGGCTTATGCAGCCGGCGACCTCGGTTGTAACATGAGCTTTGCCCTTAAAGGCACAATGGCGGCATTCTGGACCCAGGTTATGGGTATGTCCGCTTGGTATTCAGTTCTTTTGATTATTGTTCAGGTTTGGGACGCAATCAACGACCCCCTTATCGGTTCAATCATTGACGCAGATAAGCACAAATATAAGAGAAACAAGTTCCTTCAGTACATCTGGGTTGGTTCTATCGGTCTTATTATTGGTGGTGCTTGTTGCTTCCTTCCTTTCCCCGGTGCTCCCACTTGGGCTAAGGCAATTATCTTTATCGCAGGTTACGTTGTATGGGATGCATTCTATACTATCGCCAACGTTCCTTACGGTTCTCTTCTTTCTCTTATTTCCAAAGAGCCCGCAGACAGAGCTTCTCTTTCTGCTTGGAGATCCATCGGTTCTATGATCGGTAATATGGTTCCTATGGTAATTCTTCCCTTCATAATCTACAACAAAGACCAGACTCTCAACGGATACAAGGTATTCCTTGCAGCTCTTATTATGGGCGGTCTTGGATTTATCTGCTTCCAGTTTATGATTAAGAACACTGACATTCGTGTTGACACAGACGTTGCTATCAACGAAGATCAGCCCAAATTCAATGTTATTAAAGCAATGAAGAACTTCGTACACAACCGTCCCGCAGTTGGTGCTACTATCGCAGCTATGGGTATGTTCGTTGGTATGCAGGGTGCTTCAACAGCAGTTACAGTTGTATTCCAAACATATTTCCAGAATACTCAGATCTCAGGTCTCGTTTCTATGTTTGCAATGATTCCTATCGTACTGTTCACACCTCTTGCTCGTAAGATGGTTACAAAGTACGGTAAGAAAGAGCTTGCTTTTGCAGGTTGCATAGCTTCCATTATCGGTGCTTTGGGTCTCTTCATCAGATTCCCTGAAAACAGAGGTCTTGACCTTATTGTTTACGTTTGCTTCCAGTTGGTTTATAGCCTTGGTCTTGGTATCTACTCCACAGTATCTTGGGCTATGATGGGTGATGCTATCGACTACAACGAGTGGAAGACAGGCACAAGAGAAGAGGGTGTTGTATATTCACTTCACTCATTCTTCCGTAAGCTCGCTCAGGGTCTTGGCCCCGTTCTTGCTCTTGAACTTATGAGACCCCTTGGATACGTTAACAACGCAGTTAACGAACAGGGTGAAGCATTTATCGACGTTACAAAGTTTATCGGAACATCAACTCCCGAAAATCTTCGTACACTCGTTGCTTTCTTGTACCTTATCGCAGCAGTTATGATGTTTGTAGGTCTTCACTTCGTATATAACCTTGATAAGAAGACACTTGCTCAGATGAATGCTGACCTTGAAGCTAGACATTCAAAGCAGTAATTGACAAAATTAAAAATTCAGGCAACACCGAGAAATCGGTGTTGCCTTTTATCAATATGATTGCAAAAACATTGTAAAAAAGTTTGAAAAATATTCGAAAAACCTATTGACAAATAATAAAAAAGTGGTATAATACTTGTGTTATCCAAAGACAGCAGGTTCCAGTAAAGGCGTCAGCTCTCCTGCCGAGGAAGATTTTATACTTTAATAATGTATTATTGTGTGTCTTTCCTTGGGGTGCTATGCCTTTCGGAAGGATTTTTTTATTATATTCGTTAATTAAACAGGAGGAAAGTACAATGCCAAGTAAAGTAATACTTGAAAAGAAACAGCAAGTTGTTGCTGATCTTGCTGCTCAGATTAAAGAATCTGTTTCAGGCGTTCTTGTTAATTACCAGGGTATCACAGTTGATGCTGATACAGCTATGCGTAAAGAGCTCCGTGAGGCAGGCGTTGACTATAAGGTAGTTAAGAACTCCCTTACAGGCAGAGCTTGTGAAGAAGCAGGTTACGGCGAAATGAAGCAGTACCTTTCTGGTATGACAGCTATCGCAATCTCCAAGGATGACGCAGTTGCTCCTGCAAAGATCCTTAAGAAGTATTCCGATAAGGTTAAATCATTCCAGATTCTTGCCGGTTATGTTGACGGTGTTGTTGTTAACGAAGCTACAGTTAACGAACTCGCTGACATCCCCTCAAGAGAAACACTTATTGCGAAATTCCTTGGAAGCATTCAGAGCCCCCTTTATGGCTTTGCATATGCAATCCAGGCAATTATCGACAAGGACGGAGAAGCTGCTCCTGCTCCCGCAGAAGAAGCTCCCGCAGCAGAATAATCTGCAAACAAAACTCATTGCGTAAAAATATCGCATAATAAACACAAAAATTTTTATTGAATTTTGGAGGAATTAAAAATGGCTAACGAAAAGATTACAGCTATTGTTGAAGAAATTAAAGGTTTGACTATTCTTGAGTTGAACGAACTCGTAAAGGCAGTTGAGGAAGAATTCGGCGTATCCGCTGCTCCCGTTGCTGCTGTTGGTGTTGCTGCTCCCGCTGCTGCTGTTGAAGAAAAGACAGAATTTGACGTAGTTCTTGCATCCTTCGGTGCTAAGAAGCTCGACGTTATCAAGGTTGTTCGTGAGCTTACAGGTCTTGGTCTTAAGGACGCTAAGGACCTCGTTGAAGGCGCTCCCAAGACACTTAAGGAAGGCGTTTCCAAGGACGAAGCTGAAAAAATCAAAGAATCTCTCGTTGCAGCTGGTGCAACAGTTGAAATTAAATAATTTAGTTTCAGAGAAACTTTTTACTTGCTGTACAAAACAGGACACGAAACCGTGTCCTGTTTTTGTTTTTTATTCTTCTTCTATCCAGCCCAAAAACTGATTTTGTAAATCACAAATATCTTGCAAATCATCTTTTGTGATATATCCGTTTTCATAGGCAGTGGTCAAGTTGTAGAATTCGCCTTCATACAAAACTATAATGCGATTTCCGTTACTGTAATGAATAACCACACCATCTATAATTTCATCCCAAAGAGCGCAGTCGTAGTCGATTTCGGAACACTGCATCATAGCAGCTATTGCGCCGCTGTCATATTCACCGTAATAATGAATTACGGAAACACTGTCCGCCTTTGGAATCTTCTCCCAATACGTTTCAATTAAAACCGCATAATTGTAATCAGGTAAAAAGCCACCATAGGTCTTCAAATCAATTACAACGTCACATTCAGGCATTGTAAAGATAAATTCGCAATAGTTATAGTTGCTGCTCTCTTCGTACATTACTCTCTCTTCATTAACGAAGAGCAAAAATCCCAAGTCATAGGGAATCATCAATTTAACAGAAACTTCTTCGCCCGCCTTGTATTTCGGCTTCAAATCCTCGTATAACCAATCCTCATCATTCATCGTTACACTATATTTGTCCTTATACTCATCAATAATTTCATCAAGATTTTTGCCGACGAGCTGATAATACACTTCTCTGTTGTCATCAATGTAAAAATAATATTCCGTGAGGAAATTCAATCTTCCGCTTTCAAGCTCTAAATAATAAGTCACATCTCTGCCGTCAAGCTCAATATCATCTATTACCCTAACGAACTCAAACTCCTCTATGGGTACATCGGCAGCATACCGTGTCTCACCGGTAGAGTTCCAAATATCACCGTAATTATCGAACGATTCAATTCCATAGTAGCTTATATATTCAGTACCGTACCTGAACGTTGGTAAGTCTAAGATTCTGAAACAATTCCCGTTTTTATCTTCAAAATATTCACCTATCAAAAAGCTAAGCTGCTTGACGTCACCGTTATTCAAAATGAATTGAACCGTGTAATAACCGCCGTCGCAAACAACGGGAATTCCATCCATTGGACTTATGTCAAGCCAATAATATTGCTCGAAAATGTTTGATATTACCGCTTCATCCGTAGAGGAAGAGATATATGTCAATGAGATGGGAGGCAAGGGCCCTCCTCCGCCCGAATGCATTTTTATTTCTTTTATATCATCTGCGGTTATCTCGTACATCCACTCACAGCCCGCCTGGTTGCGAAGAAAATGGTTTTCGGGTGGAATCAAAATGACTTCTCTGTTTTTGCTTCCACATAGCGTACAAGTATATTCCATAACGTATGCCCCGATTCCGCCTTCAACTTCTACGCCTTCATCCCACTGATGATCGCAGCTTTCTGTATTGACAGACAAATGATAACCGCAAACATCACAGAATAAATCAGCATCCGCATTAACGTGCTCACCCATAATATCGGGAGATGGGCAACCACAGGTGTACTGTTTAAAATGTCCCGTTTCATATTGAACATATTCCCAAGTGTGCTCGTGATTCGGCTCTTGCATAGTAGTTTGACTTTGCTTTTCCTCAAAAATATCACACGAGGTAAAACAACCGATAATAAGAACCAAGAGCATTAACAAAACTATACTTTTTTTCATAAAATCACTTCCTTTCACTAATATATGTCAAGAAATTTTCAAAAAAGTGTAATGATTTTTATAATTTATTGTAAATTTTGATTTATCGAGCTGTTTGTTTGCACAAACCAAGCGATTAAAAAAGTTTTTGCGGAGCTTTTTTCAAAAAGCGACCGAGGGTACGGGGCGAGTAGCCCTGTGCAACAGCGTTTCTTTTGGAGCTTTTCTTTGCGCTT
>JAZURO010000033.1:0-4418 GCA_045606265.1 Eubacteriales bacterium | reverse complement strand
GTAAATATTGGTAAATCCAGGTTGAGAAGGTCATTGAACGCAAATAACTACGCTTGGAAACTTATCACGGAGATAGCAAACAAGCTTAGTGCGAATAAAGACGATATCTATCTTGAGATGCTCAAACGATACGGGCAGAGCGAGATGATAAGTGTAGCGGCGGAGGTCCCGATAGCCTCATACTTTAAGTATTGGGTAAAGCGGGGGGAAAGCAAGCTTAACGGCAAGACTTTCGTCCATTACAGGATTTATAAAGGCAGTAGCGAATTTGACACAAAAGAAATGAGTGTGTTGATCGAGGGGTTGACCGAGGAAGCGAAGGCTTTGGGGATACCGACCTTGGAAGAAATCGAATTAAAGGAGATCGTTGATAAATGGCAAGAATACCACAGTGGCGGTTAGCTTATCAATATATGAGGGACGTGGGGAGTTTGACATCGTTAAAGGCCCTTACGGAGTTGGGGATCATATCCTTCCCCAAGCGCATTTGCGAAATGGGAAGGCAGGGCATTAAGGTCAAAAAGGAAAGGATAACGGTCATCGACCGCAACAACGAAGAAAAAAGAGTTATAAGGTACAGTTTATGCGAATAGGGGCAGAAGATAAATGCTTCCTTTGTGGGAGCCGGTCTTGGCTCGAAACGCACCACATTTTTAACGGGCCGAACAGGAAAAAATCCACCGAATACGGATTGGTCGTTAAATTGTGCCACTTTTGCCATAACGAGCCGCCCAACGGGATACATCACAATAAGGAGAGGCGGCAATATCTTCAGGACTTGGCGCAACGTCAGGCGATGAAGGTTTACGGATGGTCGGTGGACGATTTCAGAAGAATTTTTGGGAAAAATTATTTAATTGAAGAAGGAGAAAATAATGAATAGAATTCAATTAGTGGGAAATGTTTGCAGAAACCCTGTGGCCACGGAAACAGGCACAGGGATTAAAGTGACTAAATTTACCATTGCGGTTAACAGAACTTACGGCGAAAAGGAAACAGATTATATCGATATCGTTACCTTTAGAAATTTAGCCGAGAATTGTGCCAAATTCTTATCCAAGGGCGATAAGGTTGGCATTGCAGGCGCATTGAGGATCACGGCTTATGAAGACAGCGAGGGCCTCCGCCGCACGAAAACGGAAGTTGTTGCGGAAGAGGTTGAATTTATTTACACGCAGAGAAAAGAAGATGTTTTACATTGAGTTTTTTGACAAAGAATTCTGTTCCCCGGCCTTTAGATCTAAAGCCTTCAATACGGAGCTTGAGGCCTTGCATTGGGCATCCCAAATCGAGGGTGCTTGTACGGCCTTTGACCTTCGTTTAAAAAAAGGTAGCGAGGTCTTAATGTCTCTTAACACGGACAAGGAATGGGCAAGCGCATGGAACGGAGTAACGAGGTGACCTATGAAATTGAGAGAAGCGCAGAAATTAAGAAAGACGATGTCTGAAGATTGGGTTTTGATTTCAATAGAAGAATTTGAAAAATTTAGCAAAGAATTTAGAAAAGATCAAGCCACAGTTGAGTATTTGAAAAACAAAATTGGTGAACAAGCACACAAGAAAACGATAGAGAAGATTTTGAACGAGTTATACTGCACGCCGAAAGAGCAGGTTGAAAGCAAGATAAAAGAACTCGCAAAAGAATACGGCGTGGAGGTGGAATAAATGAAAGCAGTATTAATGAGCATTCAGCCTAAATGGGTTGAGAAGATAGCAAGCGGCAAAAAGACCCTTGAAGTACGAAAGACAAAACCAAAGATTGATACGCCGTTTAGGGTTTATATCTATGCAACTAAAAGTGGAGATAGGATAGTGCTTAAAAACGATAAAGTGTTTGAAATATCAAAGGCTATAACAGGCAAGGTAATTGGCGAGTTTGTTTGCGATAAGGTTTACGAGTTGTTCCCTTTTGGTATGGGGACAGGAATAGAATTGTTTGGCGAACTTATATCTCCCGAACAGTTTTGCAAAGATAGTTGCTTAACAGAACAAGAGATTTGCGATTATATAGGCGAAAAAGACGGCTACGGCTGGCACATCTCCGACCTTAAAGTTTACGACAAGCCGAAAGAGTTAAGCGAGTTTACGAAAGCATATCCGATAAAGTGCGGTAAAGGATATGAAAGCGTTGACTGCACGGGTTGCGGAAGTGAATTTACTTGCACTAAAAGATTTATTACAAGACCACCGCAAAGTTGGTGCTATGTTGAGGTGGAAAAATGATTAATAGAGCAAAGTTAAGAGGCAAACCGTTAGATTATGATTGCCGCAAAGCGCACACAACTACCCACGAATATGGGCAAGAAGATGAAAGAGTTTTTTGTTATGGCTTGATAGATATGAAGACTGACGAACATATAGAAAAATGTAAATCTTGTAAAGCTTTTGTGGAAAATGCAGAACCGATAAAAGAGGGGGAAAAATGAGAGATTTCCTTAACGACTACTTTGACTATGGCAAAGTGCCGGATTATAATTATAAACTTACGGATGTCAAGTACATATCAAAACGCTCACAACGAATTAAGAATAAACGCAGGAGGAAAGCGAATGGAAAGCGATAAAGTGAAAGAGATTAAGAAAGCGTTGGAATTTATGATGAGACTTGACCTTTCAAACAAACTACCGTACATAGATGGTAAAACGATTAAACAAATTGCTTACGAAGAAATATTTAACTATATCAACGAACTTGAAAGCGAGAACGAAAGGTTGAAAAGCAAATTTGACCATATCGAGCGAGGAGAATTGGTAGAAAACAAGGTCGTGACTTATCTTAAGGTAGCGAGAAGCGGCGGCAAAACTTTGACTGAGAAAGCATTAAAGTTTGACGAGTTAAAGGCGAAGATTGACAACAGAACGCTTATTGAGTTGCCTTGTAAGGTGGGGGATAAAGTGTACGCTCCTCATTGGCATTTCGGGGAATGGGATGAAATTGTTCCATACCAAATAACTAACGTAACTGTAACTCAAAATAAAAAATTAGAGTGGGTTAAAAAATATCGTGCTATGGAAGTGAGAAACGGCAAGACAATTGATTGGCAATTAAACTTTTCCTTTGATGAGATAGGTCAAAAAGTCTTCCTAACCAAAGCCGAAGCTGAAAAGAAATTAAAGGAGTTAAAAGATGAAAGATTATAAAAAACATAAAAGTTGGGGAATGATAGGAGCATATCGTTGTCAAGGGGACAGTAAAAGTTTTTTTCAAAGCGATGTTCCGTGCAATAACCATATATGTGTAAGAGTAAAAACGGCTCAATTACATCGTGACCTTAATAAAGATTGGGTTATGGGCGATAGTTTAATTGTTAGCGTTAAATTAACACCTATGCAATGGGCAGAGATGTTGACAAATATGAATTGTGGCGACGGTGTTCCTTGTACTTTGGAATTTACAGAAAAAAACGGAGTTATTGATTTTGAACCTGAAGAAAACAGGCTTGATTTGCTATTAAAAGAAACTGATGAAAAAGTAGATAAAGGCAAAGAGTATATCAAAACTGTTCAAGACAAAATCATAAATCTTGCCAACGAAAAGAAAATATCAAAAAAAGTTGCTGAAGAACTGTTATTTGAATTGAAAAACGCAAATAGTTGTTTAGGTGGCAACAGTATTGATTTTATTAAAAAGCAAGCCAAAGAACATATAGAGAATATGACTGTTCAAGCAAAAGCAAATATAGGAGCGTATATAGACTATAAGATTTATTCGACAGGCTTACAAGAGCTTGAACGCCTTAAATTGGAGGCGCAACAAAATGAAACTAAATGAATTTTTGAAACTTTGCAACGGCACTAATATTGAGATAACAGTCGGCAAAACGACAATTGAAGGAACGGAATATAGACACATTTATCCGTATTTTTGTCACATTAAAGGAGGAGAAATGAAAAAGACAAAGATAGATTGGTGCGATTGCACCGTAAACCCTGTTATAGGCTGTAAGAACGGTTGTAAATATTGTTATGCAGAAAAGATAAATAATAGATTTAAGTTTATACCCTGTTGGAAAGATCCACAATTTTTCCCCGAAAGGTTAGAGCAACTTAAAAGCAAAAAGCCGAAATCAATTTTTATGGATAGTATGAGCGATTGTGGTTTATGGACTGTGCCGCAAATACACAAAATTGCAAGCGCTATGAAAGAAAATCCGCAACACAATTATTTGTTTTTAACTAAAAGGCCCGATTTGTTTATAGATAAATGCAAGCATATAGTTGAGAGGGCAAATAACGGAAATGTATGGGTTGGCGTAAGTGCGAACACAAGAAAAGATTTAACGAGGCTTTTATTCTTGCCGAGATATGCTCGTAGGTTTATATCAATAGAGCCTATAATGGAAGATTTTGGCGAGTTGATAAGAATTGAAGACAAAGGCACACGTTGGGAATGGCTAAGGCCTAAAAGCGACTTGTTAA